>JALYXK010000055.1 GCA_030947145.1 Actinomycetota bacterium | reverse complement strand
GCGGCGATCAGCATCGACGCCGCCCACGCGCCGAGGATCCGCCGGCGGCGGCGCAGGCGCAGCGCGAGGTGCGCGGCCACGAGGTAGATCCCCGGCATCACGATCACCATGTAGTACAGGTAACTCGTTCGTTGCCAGAACGCGCTGAGGACGGCGAACGGCAGCAGCGTGCCCAGCACCCAGGCCAGCCCCAGGAACGGAGCCTCGCCTGAGCGGAAGGTCGAGGGCCTCGGCGGATCGCCGCCGAGGAGCGAGGCCAGCCGGCGGGGGCGGTGGGCGATCGCCGCTGTCACCAGCGCCAGCGCCGGCAGCCCGAGCAGCAACAGCGGTGGGCTGATCATGCCTAGGAACAGCGCCGCCGGGTGTACGTGCTCCAGCCCGGGGCTCGGCCGGGACGGATTGATGTTGAGGTAGACGATCGGTTTGTAGTCGACCAGCCATTCCCACGGATAGGAGGCGATCCCGGTCGGTCCGTGCGGGCTGGTCTGACCGGAGGCGTAGGAAATCATGTGCGCGAGGTGGTGCAGCACGCCGCCGGCCACCGGCCTTCCGACCACGGGGTCATACGGCGGAGCCAGACGGTCCATCACGGCCAGGAGGGCGAAGAACGTCGCCACCCCGGCGGCCGCAGCGCTCCCGACCCGAGCCCCGACCCCAGCCCCCGTCCGGCGCCAGGCGGCGAAGCCCCGGCCGCCGCCGCCCGCTTCACGCAGCAGCTCGAAGACCAGCAGCACCAGCACCGCGTAGGGCGCGACCAGCTTGCAGGCGGCGCCGATGCCGAGGACGGCGCCGGCGATCCACGGCCGCCCACGGAGGTAGAGCACGACTCCCCAGATCATTGCGCTCAGCGCGTAGATGTCGAGCGTGCCGATCCGGCCGTGGACCAGCAGCAGGCTGTCGCCGGCCATCAGTGCGGCGGCACCGAGAGCCAGCCAGTCGCCGGCCCCGGCCGCGCGGGCCAGGGCGAACATGCCGAGGATGGCCAGCGAGCCGAGCCCGATGCTGCCGATCCGCCAGGCGAACGGTCCGTCGCCGAACAACTCGATCGCCCCGGCGATCTCCAGCTTGGCCAGTTGGGGGTGCTCGGCGTTGGGGTCATCGCCCGGCGGAGTGCCGACGTAGTGCTCGCCGGCGGGCGGCGGGACCGCGGCGATCACCCGCGCGGCGTTGACGTAATAGGCCTCGTCGAAGATCAGCAGGTGGTCGGCCGCGGTCCGGCAGGGCGAGCGGCAGGGCTCGCCGAGCCAGCCGACGCGGGCGGCGAATGAGACGATCGAGACGACGGCCAGCAGAAGCACCGGCAGCGACGTGGCGCGCAAGCGGTGGGCCATCGCCCCGCGACGGTACCCACGGCATTTGCCTCCGGCAAATCCGCAAGGCAATTCGCGCCAGCGAAATGGCCATAGACTGCGCCCGCGTGGACTTCGAGAAGTGGCAGGCGCTTGGCAACGACTACCTGATCTTTGAGGCGCGCGGGCTGCCGCTCGAGCTGACGCCCGCGCGCATCCGCGCGATCTGCGCGGGTCACAGCGGCGTGTTCGCCGACGGGATCCTGTTGCTCTCCGAGCCGGACGAGCCCGGGTTTCTCGCCCGGTTGCGGATCTTCAACCCGGACGGCTCGGAGGCCGAGCTGTCGGGTAACGGCGCGCGGGAGGCGATCCTCTACCTGCGCCGCCACGGCTGGTCCGACGCGGACACCTTCTCGCTGCAGACCGCCGCCGGGGAGATCCGCGCGAGGATCACCTCGCCCACCACCTGCACGGTCGACATGGGCCGGGCGCGACTGCGCAGCCCCGACTACCCGTCCGGCGACGCGGACGGGAGCGGCGAGCTGACCGCCGCAGGTCGCCGCTGGCGCTTTCAGCACGCCCAGGTCGGCAACCCGCAGTGCTCGATCCGCGTCGCGGACTCCGCCGAACTGATTTCGCTCGCGCTCAGTGAGCTCGGGCCCGAGATCGAGCGCCACGAGCTGTTTCCGAACCGGACCAACGTGTCCTGGTTCACGGAGACCGGGCCAGGGACGATCCGGGCGAGGATCTTCGAGCGCGGGGTCGGTGAGACCTCGGCCAGCGGCACCGGCGCAATCGGCGCCGCCGTGGCCTACGTGCTGGCCGGCGGCGACTCGCCGGTGACCGTCTCGCTCGACGGCGGCGAGCTCGAGGTGGAGGTGGGAGAGGACCTGCACATCAATCTGACCGGCTGGGCGGTCCTCGTGTTCCGCGGGACGCTGGCCGACGAGTTCATAGAGGAGCTGCATGCGATCCAGTAGGCGCCTGGAGACTATTCCCCCGTACCTGTTCGCCGAGCTCGAGCGCAAGGTATCCGCCAAGCGCAAGGCGGGGATCGACGTGATCAGCCTCGGCATCGGCGATCCGGATATGCCCACCTACGAGCCGATCGTCGCCGCCGCCCAGGCCGCGGTGGCCGACCCCAGCACGCACACCTACCCGAGCAACCGCGGCCTCCCGGCCTTCCGCGAGGCGGTCGCCGCGTTCTATCGGCGCCGCTTCGGAGTGCAGCTCGACCCGGAGACCGAGGTGATGCCGGCGATCGGCGCCAAGGAGTGCATCTTCAACCTGAACCTGGCCTTCCTGGACCCCGGGGACGTGGCGCTGGCCGCCGATCCCGGCTATCCGGTCTACACCGGCGGCCCGCTGCTGACCGGTGCCGAGGCGGTGCTGATGCCGCTGCGGCGCGAGCTCGGGTTCGGCTTCGACCTGGCCCAGATCCCGGGGCCGGCGCGCGAGCGCGCCCGGCTGATGTTCTTCAACTACCCCAACAATCCGACCGGGGCGATCGCCCCCGACGGACTGTTCGAGGACGTCGTACGGTTCGCCGCCAAGAACGAGATCCTCGCGGTCCACGACAACGCCTACAGCGAGACGACCTTCGACGGCTACGTGGCCCCGTCGTTCCTGGCCACCGAGGGGGCCAAGGAAGTGGGGGTCGAGGTCTTCTCCTTGTCGAAGGGCTACAACATGACCGGCTGGCGCTGCGCGGCGATCGTCGGCAACGCCCAGGCGATCGCGCACTACTGGCGCCTGAAGTCCAACGTCGACTCGGGCCTGTTCGAGGCGGTGCAGCTGGCCGGAGTGGAGGCGCTGGCCCCCGAGGTCGACGAGTACGTCCGAGCTATGAATGCCGTTTATCAGCGCCGCCGGGACCTGGTCTGCGACGCCCTGGCCCAGGCCGGCGTCGAGGTCGACAAGCCGAGGGGGACGATCTATGTGTGGGCGCCGGTCCCCGAGGGCTTCGCGTCCGCGGCGGCCTACTGCGAGCACGTCCTCGAGCAGGCGGCGGTGGTGATCTCCCCGGGCGGCGCCTATGGACGCAGCGGCGAGGGCTTCTTCCGGATCTCACTGACCACCCCCGACGACCGGTTGGTGGAGGCCGTCGAGCGGATTCGGAGGCTCTGACCCGGCACCGCGACTACCATGAGAGCTGTGACTCAGAACGACGGTAAGCGAAGTAACAAGCGATCTGCGGGACCGGGCGGCCAGCCGGTGCCGGGACGTGCGCGGCAGCGCGCGTTCATGGTCGCCGTGCCGGCCGACGGCCAAGGCGCCGAGCTCTCCGAGCTGCGCGAGTTGCTCCGCACCGCCGGCGTGGCCGATGTCGGCGAGCTCTTCCAACGCCGGGAGAAGCCGCATCCCAACAGCTACCTCGGCGCCGGCAAGCTGCTCGAGCTCAAGCAGGAGCTTGGTCGCTCCGACGCCAATCTCGTCGCCTGTGACGACGAGCTCTCGCCGCGGCAGGAGCGCAACCTCGAGTCGGCGCTGGGCGTGCCGGTGATCGACCGCACGGCGATCATCCTCGACATCTTCGCCGCCCACGCCCACAGCGCCGAGGGCAAGCTGCAAGTGGAGCTGGCCCAGCTCGAGTACAACCTCGCCCGGATGCGCGGGCTCTGGTCCCACCTCGAGCGACTCGGCGGCGGGATCGGGACGCGGGGACCCGGCGAGACCCAGATCGAGACCGACCGCCGGCTCGCTCGGGACCGGATCTCCGCACTCAAGCGAAAGCTCGCACAGGTCAAATCCACGCGGTCGGTGATGCGGGCCGAGCGCGAGCGGGCGAAGCTGCCGTCGGTCGCCCTGGCCGGATACACCAATGCCGGGAAGTCGACGCTGCTCAACGCGCTGACCGGCGCCGAGGCCGGCGTGCGCGATCGGCTGTTCCACACGCTCGATCCGACCACCCGAGTGCTGCGGGCCGGCGGGCGCGATTATCTGCTGACCGACACCGTCGGTTTCATCCGCAAGCTTCCGCATCAGCTGGTCGAGGCGTTCGGAGCCACGCTCGAGGAGACCCGCCTGGCCGACCTGATCCTGCACGTGGTCGATGCCTCGGCCAGCGAGGAGGAGTTGCTGGAGATGACCAAGGCGGTCGAGGACGTACTGCTGGGGATCGGCGCCGACGAGGCCCCTCGCGTGCTGGTGCTCGGCAAGGCCGACCTGATCGACGAGGACCGGCGGGCCGAGCTGGCCAACCGTCACCCGGACGCGGTGCTCGTGTCCGCGGTCACCGGCGAGGGCGTCGACGCACTGGTCGAGCGAATCGAGCTCGAGTTCACCAACACGCTGCGCGAGGTGGAGCTGCTGATCCCCTACCAGGAGGGTGGGCGGCTCGCGGAGCTGCATCAGCTGGCCGGCGATCTGGTCCGCGAGGAGACCGCCGACGGGGTCCGCGTGAGCGCGCGCCTTTCGCCCGCCGTCGCGGCCCGCTACCGGCCGTTCGCGCTGAGCAGCAGCCCCCGGGGATGAGCCCGGCGGCGCTGGGGCGGGGATGAGCTCGCTGCGGATCGCGCGCCTGGATCCCGGCGCGATCCTGCCGGCCCGCGCCTACCCGGGCGACGCCGGTCTCGACCTGTATGCGCTCGAGCCCTGCGAACTCGGGCCGGGCCAGCGCGCGGCCATCCGAACCGGGATCGCGGTGGAGATCCCGGAGGGACAGGCCGGGCTGGTGCTCCCGCGATCGGGCCTGGCGGCCCGGCACGGGATCGCCCTGGTCAACGCCCCCGGGTTGATCGACGCCGGTTATCGCGGCGAGATCAAGGTGCTGGTGCTGAACACCGACCCCCGCGAGCCGCATGCCTTCGCGCCCGGCGACCGGATCGCCCAGCTCGTGCTGATCAGGATCGAGACCCCGGCGGTGCAGGAGGTGCCGGACCTGGCGCACTCCGAGCGCGGCACCGGAGGCTTCGGCTCCAGCGGCTAGTGGTTCTGAGACTGACCACTAGGAAGGACTGGCCGGGATCAGGCCGTTGGCCTGGAGAAACCGCTTGGCCACCACGGCCGGGACCTGGTTGTAGACGTCGACATCGGCGTTCAGGCGGCGGATCACTCGCGTGCTGAGCAGGCCGGTGACGGTGTCGATCGTCCCCTTGAACGCGGGCCCTTCGGCGTCCAGGACCTTCTGCGAGACGACCGGGACCGCATTGCCGACGCCGAACACGCCCCGCGGGTCCCGCAGCAGGCGATAACCCCGGTTGTAGAGCTGCCCGTCGGTCGTAGTCACGTACGCGGCCTGAACCGTGCCCTGGTCCAGCGCCTGGTACTGCGCGCCGATGTCCAGCGACTTCAGCGCCGCCGGGGTGAAACCGTAGGCCTGCTCGACCGCCGCCAGGCCGGTGGGGCTCTGCTGGAACTCGGGTGGCGCACCGAGCGTCATCGTCGGGGCCACGCGCCGCAGGTCTTCGAGGGTGTGGAGATGGTTGGCGTTCGCGTAGGCGCCGGTCACGCCGATCGCCTCGGTGTCGCTGAACGGCGTGGGTGAGAGCAGTTCGAGCCCATGGGCAACGGCGTAGACCTCGGCGTTGCCGTAGGCGCGGCGAGGACTGGCGGAGGTCCCCTTGTAGCCCGCCACCGACTCGTTCCA
>JALYXK010000015.1 GCA_030947145.1 Actinomycetota bacterium | reverse complement strand
GCCGGACGACCATGCGGTCCATCGCCGCGAAGCAGTCGCTCGAGCTCCCCGCCGACTACCCGCTGCCGGAGCTTGAGAGCCCGGTAGAGGGAGACAAGCGAAGTCCGTAATCCGTACTCCAGCTCGTGCATCTGCTCAGCAAAGCGTAGCTCAGCGTCTCCCCAAGCCCAATGGGTGAACCCGAATCCGCGCTGGACCGCTGCGCGGACGGCGTCGCTGGTGGGCGGATCGAGCACGACAAGCTGGGTGAAGCGGTGCGCCAACCGCGGCTGGACCTCGAGCGCAGGCGCGGAAATCAGGGCAAATCCGCCGGCGCGGGCGGCGAGCCCGGGCAGGCGACGGGGAACGTCCGCGCAGACGGCCAGCGTGGGCCCCGCGGAGCAGGCATCGGCCAACACGGCGAGCGGACTCTCCCCCCGCCGGTCCAAGACGGTCCGCCCCACGGCGTCTCCGAGAATGGTGCGGCCTTCGGCCGCCCTGGCGAGAATTCGCTGGCGCGAATTCTCGGGGGTGCTCGGTTCTTCGGCGTCGAGGTCCGCGTCGAGCTCCTCGAGCACGGCGACGAGAAAGTCTTCGGGCTCGCCCAGCACCTCGATCGGGTCGGGCGAGCAGGGCGTGGCGTGCGAGAGGACGAGCCGCGGCTCGATCGTCCCCTTCCAGACGTTGCGCTCGAGCCGGAAGGTGGCATCGAGTGGACCCTCAGCGCCCTCGGCCGGGCGCCCGTCGCAGCCGAAGGCGACGGCGCGGGCCCGCGCACCCCCCGAGCTGACCGAGAACCGGGCGTGACGTCCGCCGTCGCCCATCGGCCGCACGTCGGTGAAGCGCGCTCCCGGCACCAGCAGGCGGGTGCGCGGATTTCCCATCCCACACGGCTCGAGCTCCAGCAGCTCCTCCGCCACGCCGAGTCCGAGCTCGCCGCCGGAGGCGATCGCGTCGATGCGCTGCACGGGCGTCAGCAGTTCCGGAGTGAGCACCCGCTGTGCGTGCGCCTCGATCGTCGCCCGGAGCGCCGGAATCCGATCGGGGGTGAGCGTCAGCCCGGCGGCAGCGCGATGACCGCCGTAGCGGACCATCTCCCCGGCGGCCTCATGCAGGGCGGCGAGCAGGTCGAAGCCGGGAATGCTGCGACCCGAGCCCTGCGCCGGGCGCTCGCCGTCAAGCGCCAGCAGGATCGTCGGGCGATGGTGTCGCTCGACCACGCGCGAGGCGACGATCCCGATCACCCCGGGATGCCAGCCCTCGCCGGCCAGGACATAGGCGTAGCGCTCGCCGAGCTCAGCCACCTGCGCCTCGGCCTCCCAGCCGATTCGTTCCTCGACGGCCCGACGCTCATGATTGAGCGAGTCGAGCTCGGCGGCGATCTCGCGGGCGCGCTCCTCGGAATCGGTGAGCAGCAACTCGAGGCCGGCGTCGGGGCTGCGAATCCGCCCGGCCGCGTTGATCCTCGGCGCCAGCCGGAACCCGATCGCCTGAGTGTCCAGGGCGCTCGGATCGGCGCCCGAGACCTCGAGCAGCGCGCGCAGACCGGGTTTGGCGGTGCCGGCTAGCTCGGCGAGCCCCTCGCGAACGAGCCTCCGGTTCTCGCCCCGGAGCGGAACCAGGTCGGCCACGGTGGCCAGGGCGACCAGCTCGAGGTCCTGCTTGGTGCTCGGGGCGCCCAGCGCCTGCGCGAGCTTGAACGCGACGCCCGAACCGCACAGGTCCGGGCACGGATAGCCGCACACCGCCGGGTGCACGATCGCGCAGGCGGGCAGCTCCCCGTCCGCCCGTGGGGAGTGGTGGTCGGTCACGATCACCTCGAGCCCGGCCGCCGTCGCGGCGGCCACCTCATCGACCGCCGTGATGCCGCAGTCGACGGTGATCAGCAGGGCGGTGCCGCGCGCGGCCAGGCGCTCGATCGTGGCCGGCGAGAGCCCGTATCCGTCCCGGACCCGGTTGGGCAGAAACCAGCCGGCGTTGGCGCCCAGCGAGCGGAGCGCGCGGATCAGGATAGCGGTGGCGCAGATGCCGTCCACGTCGTAGTCGCCGTGCACGGTGATCCTGGTCCCGGCGGCGATATGGCGCCCGATCGTCTCGATCGCCGGCTCGATTCCGGTGAACTCGAGCGGATCGTGCGCCTCGCGGGGGTTCAGGAAGGCCCGCGCCGCCTCCGGCTCGCGGAAGCCCCGGCGGACGAGCACCTGGCCGAGCACATGGCTGATCCCCAGTTCGCGCTCGAGCGCGACCGCGGCCGCGAGGTCATAGCTGGGCAACTCGAGTCGCCGCGCAAGCACCGCCGGAGCCTCGATGGCGGCCCCGCCCGGGATCGAACGCAGCGCGACCGGCGGACTCGACGCGGCGGAAACCAGGAGCTTCGGGACCAGCGCGGCGGATTCGGACACGCCCCGCAGCCTAGGTCCCGCCCCGGCGGATCCCGCCGGGCAAGCGCTATCCCAAGCCGATGCTGCCGGCTTCGCCGCCCGGGCGGACCCGCGACTAACCCAGGCCGATGCTCCCGGCTTCGCCGCTCGGGCGAACCCGAGACTAACCCAGGCCGATGCTGCCGGCTTCGCCCGCCCGCTCGCGGCGCGCGCCCTCGAAGTAGACCAGCGCCATGCCGATCAGCGCGCCGGGGATCCCCTCGAGTGCGGTGACGAGATGGGTGTCGTGGCGGCCGGGGATGTGGAAGCCGGCCAGGACGAAGCCGATCAGCGCGGCCCCGATCAGCGCGCCGACGAACGCGCCGACGATCCCGCCCCAATAACGGTCGGGCAGCCAAATCGTGAAATGCCAGAGCGCGAGGCCCATCATCACCCAAGCCAGCAGTCCCATCAGCGACGCCTCCCGTGCCGGCGGTTGCGAGCTTTCGATTTCGGGGGGACGCCCGGCTTCTGGACCGGCATCATCCCCTCGTTCTCGGCGACATCGGGGGCCGATACATGCTCTGACCCGTTCGCGTCGCCGTCCACGATCTCCGCGGAGTCCTCCGGCGCGGCCGGGTCGGGCGCGGCGGGCGGGGCAGGCTTAGGCACGCGCGGCGCCGGCTTGCGCGCCGGCGGCTCGGTCTTCGCCTTCGCCGTGCTTCGCGTCCGGCGCTCCTCCTCCTCGGCGGTGTGAGCCAGGCGCTTGGTCAGCGCCGAGGTGTGCCGGGACCCACCGACGTCCTCCAGGGCGAGGTCGCGCTTCATCGCCTCGAACTCGGCCGCCGATACGGTGTCGCCCTCGGGCGTGGTCAGCCGGCCGGTCCGGCCGGTCTTCTTGGCCGTGGGCTCGATGTCGGTGGCGCCGGTGGCGTAGGCCGGAACCGCGCCGAACTCCTCGAGGATCCGCTGGCGCCGGTGGCGATAGCCGGGCTCGCGCTCCTTCCAGTGCGTCAGCACCGGCGAGGCGATGAAGATCGACGAGTACGCCCCCGAGGCGACGCCGATCAACAGGGCGAAGGCGAAGTCCTTGAGGGTCGAGCCGCCGAACAGCAGCAACGCGATGACCGGCAGCAGGGTGCACGAGGTGGTGGCGATCGACCGCGTCAGCACCTCTGACATCGAGCGGTTGACGATCTGCGAGAACGCCGCGCGGGGCATCCGCGGCACGTTTTCTCGCACGCGGTCGAAGACGATGATCGTGTCGTAGAGCGAATAGCCCAAGATGGTGAGCAGCGCCGCGACGGTGTCGGTCGTCACCTCCCT
>JALYXK010000007.1 GCA_030947145.1 Actinomycetota bacterium | reverse complement strand
ATCTTGCCCACCTGGTTGAGGCCGCCCCCCTGGATCGCGATGTCGTGCGAGACCGAGGACTTGTTGGCCATTCGCAGCGTCACTGATCCCGGTGTGGCGGTCGCGCTGGACGCCAGGAACTTGAGCTGGCCCGTCGGATCGGCGTCGATCTCGAGGGTTCCGCTCTTCTCTACCGCCGGTTTCTGGCTGACCGACTGGACCGCGGAGGCCAGCGCGCCCGTATCCTGGCCGGGGACGGACGCCACCCGCCCGACGTAGGCCGCGACGTCCTGCGCCTTCTGGCCGGAGTAGAGACCGGGCGGCATCACGCCCTGGGCGCTCGGATACTTGATCCAGAACGAGACCAGGCCCTGGATCGAGGTGCTCTTGTACCCGTCGGCCCGGTCCTGCCGGAACGCGTCGTCGAGGTTCGGGCCCACCACGCCGTTGCTGGCGGCATGGGCCAGGGTGTGGCAGGAGCCGCATTTCGAGACGAACAGCTGCTTGCCGGTGGCGAGATTGGCGGTCGGATGCTTGACGGCGCAGCCGGCGAGCGCGACGAGCATCAACCCGCTCGAGACGAGTGCGACGAGACTCCGATGTGTGCGACCCAGGGTTTTCACCATTTCGCTGCGGGCGGCACTCTACCCAAGGACGCGGCGGGGCGGCGCCAGACGGCGCGGCGCGCCTGCCCGACCCTCGGCCTGGGCACACCGACCCGTCCCGCTGGTAGCATGGCCCGGAATGAGGACGCGCCAGAGGTACCGTATGCGGACGCCCTCGACCGGCCGCGAAGTGATCATCGAGGCAGAACCCGGGAAGGACTACCTGGACCGCGAAAGCGGTGAGCCGCTTGAGGTGGTCGCGGAGCTGCTCCCGCTCGCCCCCACCCCCTCGGAGCTCCCGTGGGCAGTCGAGAACCTGAGGTTTTGCAACTGGTGCGACCAGCTCGCTCAGAAGGATCTGAATGACTGCCCGCACTGCGGCAGGCGGATGGAACCGCTCGGCTCCTGAGGCGGCTGCCGTGGCCGCTGCCCAGCGCGCACTGGCCCTTGTCGTGGTCTGCGCCTCGCTGTCGGTCGGAGTGAGCGCGTGCGGCGGCGGATCGGCCGCGACCGACACCTCCGGAGCGCCGCCGCTGACCGTGCCGACCAGCGGCTCGACCAGCGCCGCGCTCACGCCCACGACCACCACTTCGACGACTTCGACCACCGCCACGACATCGACCGGGGGCACGTCGACCGGCGCCTCCAGCAGCACCTCAACCGGTGCCGCGGGGGGCAGTCCGACCGGAGCCTCCGGCACCACCGGCGGCACGGGCACCGGGTCGGGCGGCACCGCTACGACGGGCGGAGCCGGCACCGGCGGCGGAACCGCGACGACGCCGTCGGGTGGAGGCGGGACCTCGACCAGCGGAGGCGCCGGGCTGGGATCGGCGTTCTGTCAGCAGAATCCCGGTGCCTGCTGAGCGCTACTGGGCCTTGACGCTGGGCTTGACCGCGGTCGGGATATCCGGGGCGTGAATCTGAGTGGTGGGCGGCACCGGCGTGGTGACCTCGGTCGCGGAGTATTCGACGCGCGTGCCGGTGTAGTCGCAGATGTACGGGGTGGTGGCGGCGATCGTCAGCTGAGCCTGTTCGGTACCGGCTGGGTTCTTGCAGTTGGCCCGGCGGCTCTGGCGGTAGGCGAACTTGTTCGTGCTCAGGCCGAACGACAGGACCGGTGCCCAGGTCGGGACGGTCAGGGCGATCGTGTCGCCCTTGGCCACCGGCAGCGGCGCGGCCAGCGGGGGGGCCCCCGGGGCAACGAGCCCTGCGGAGAGCGGGAATTGGGTCACCGTGCCCAGATACGGCTGCAGGCGGTAGATCGGGCTCTCGGCCGTCACCTGCCAGCGACGCAGGTTCTTCTTGCCGATCGGCTTGAGCACGGTGATAGCGGCCTGCGTCGTCCCGCCGTAGGCGTGATCGAGGAAGGAGACGTCCGATTTCGCCTTCGCGGCGTCGGCGTCCAGGCGCGAGAGCCCGAGCGTGAAGGCCACGATTACGCCGGCTTTCTTTACCGTGGTCGGGTACGTGATGCCGTCGCGGATCGTCTCGAGCCCGGTGACCTGCGTGAGGACGATCGTGCAGTTAGCGGCCGAGACCGTGGACGGGCAGACCGGGGCGATCAGAGGCGACTTGGTGGCGCCGAGCTCGATCACCTGCGCGGAGGCTGCGCCGGGGGCGAGCGCCACGGCGAGGCCGGCCGATGCGGCGGTGGCCAACAGAGAACGTTTCATGTGGATATTGAACACGACCCCGCGGCCGCAGTTGCGTGCCAGGCCGTGTCGCCGCCCGGCGCGGGGACGGGCGAGCGCGGGGGACTCGGCCCCGAGGAGCCGGATCCGCCCTAGAGCTTGTTGACGTCCACCGCCTTCGGACCCTTGGGTCCGGCCTCCTCCTCATAGGAAACCTTTGACCCTTCCGGCAACGACCGGTAGCCGTCGCCGCTGATCCCGGTGAAATGCACGAACAGGTCGCGCCCGCCGTCATCCGGGGTGATGAAGCCGAACCCCTTCTCGTCGCTGAACCATTTGACGGTGCCCGTAGCCATAACTCCCCTTCGGTGCTGCTGCGTCGAACACGTCGGGTAGCCGAACGGCCCCGACAGAACGGCGCAAAAATATCAGGAGCAGACGGCCGCCGACGGCTCGTCGGCTCAGTGACCTCGGAAGGTCGCCTGTCCGGGTCCTGCCTCGAGAAACGAGCGCACCGCATTCTGGAGGTCCTCAGTGGCGAACAGCTCTCCCGCTACCGCCGCAACCCGGTCGTTGGCCAGCTCCACGCCACCCTCCAAATAGTCGGCAATCACCCGCTTGGTGGCCACGTGGGCGCGCGTCGGGCCGGCCGCCAGCTCGGCCGCATACTCGCGCGCCGCAGCGTCGAACCCATGGTCGGGGAGGACCAGGTTGACCACGTTCCAGCGCTCGAGCGTACTCGCCGGATACGGCTTCCCGCGCATCACGAACTCGCGCGCCCTTCCGGTTCCGGCCCGTTCGGCCAGTCGCTGCGTGCCGCCCATCGCCGGGGTCAGCCCGATCACCTTCTCCACGAGCCCGAAGCTCGCGGACTCCGCGGCGAGGATCAGATCGCAGGCCAGGGCCAGCTCGAAGGCCCAGGTCAGGCACAGAGCGTGGGCGGCGAACACGGTCGGACACGGAAGCGCGTCGATCCGCCGGCCGAGGTCGACCAGCGCCGCGAACGTCTCCGTCGCCTCCGCGGGCCCGGATTGCTCCGCAAACAGCGAGACGTCGACGCCGCCGCTGACCACACGTCCGTCGGCCCGGAACAGGACGGCGCGCGGTGCTTCGCGCTCGAGCTCCGAGAGCGCGGCGCGCAGCGATCCGTCGAGCTCGGCGTCGAACAGGTTCACCGGCGGATGGTCGAACGAGACCACCGCGAGCCCACCATCGCGGTCCAGACGAACGGGATCCGAACCGCTCATCGCAGTAGGTCCGCTCGGCCGTCGTGTGACCGGGTCGGAACCTTCATCGAAGCAAGGCCGCAAGCTGAGCGATCTCGTCAGGATCCCCCGACGAGGGGATCCAGGGCAGGCGCAGCGGGTCGTCGGTGTAGCGCGGGATCACGTGCACGTGGAAATGGAAGACGGTCTGCCACGCCGGGGCGCCGCAGGAGTTCAGCAGGTTGACGCCGTCGGCGCCCAAGCGCTCAGGAGCGAGCCGGGCCAGCCGCTGCGCCGCGAGGATCGTGGCCGCGAGGTCCTCGGGCCCGATCTCGAGCAGGTCGCGGGCGTGGCGTCGGGGGATCACCAGGGCGTGCCCCCGGGTGGCCGGACTGATGTCCATGAACGAGATCGTGCGCTCGTCCTCCGCCACGATCTGGCCGGGCAACTCGCCGGCGACGATCTTGCAGAAGATGCAGTCGGGGTCGCTCACGAGGCGGGAGCCTATCGATCCCTGATCGCGGTGCCTCGCCCGGCCAGCAGAACGCGGGCCCGCTCGATCGCCTCGTCGGTCGAGGCGATCTCTCCGGCGAAGCTGGCCTCCTCGAGCTCGCGCAGGATCTGTCCGACCTCCGGGCCCGGCGGCACCCCGATGGCCCGGGCCAGCTGATCGCCGCGCAGCGGGGGCCGTGGAGGTCCGCTCCGCCACGCCAGCCCCTCCCCCACGAGTTCGCGGGCCAGCTCGAGATGGCGGGCGATCGCGACCGCGGAATTCTTCCCGCGGGTGGCCAGGCGATCGGCGACGCTCAGCAGTGAGACATCGACCTCGACGGGCTCACACGCCCGCATGTACCGGTAGACCGCGCGCCGGGACGGCGGGGCGTGATGGACCAGGAAACCCAGACGCAGGTGGTCGCGCGTGAGCGAGGCGACGTGCTCGGCCAGCCGATCGCTGGTGCGCAGCCGTCCGAGGGCTGCCCGCGCCATCTCCGCGCCGGCGGCGTCGTGGCCCATGAAGGTGATTCGGCCTTCCGCGCCCACCTCCCGCGTCCGCGGCTTGGCCACGTCGTGAAACAGAGCGCCGAAGCGGAGTGCCTGCCCGCGCGTGAGCTCGTTGGCCAGCGGCTCGGCCAGGAGTCGGGCCACTGCCTCGCCGTGCTCGCCCAGGACTCCGCCGGGATCGGATTCCAGCTCGATCGTCTCCGCCAGCACCTGCATCGTGTGGTCGTGGACATCGAGATGGTGATAGCCACTCTGCTGTACCCCGTGCAGCTCGGCGAGCTCGGGCAGCACGACGGCGGTCGCGCCCACGGCGTCCATATCGGCCAGGCCGTCCAGCGCGCGATCGGCCACCACGATCCGTTTCAGCTCGGCGAAGATCCGCTCCGCGGCGACCTCGGCCAGGCCTGGGGCAGCGGCCCGGGCGGCCGAACGCGTCGCCGCCTGCACTTCGAAGCCGAGCTCGCAGGCCAGCCGGGGCAGGCGCAGGGAGCGCAGCGGATCGTCGCTGAAGCTCCGCGGGCCGACCATCCGCAGTCTGCGCGCTTGCAGATCCTCCCGCCCGGCAAATGGGTCGACGTAGCCGCCGCCCCGCAGCGGCTCGGCGATCGCGTTGATCGTCAGGTCTCGGCGGGCCAGGTCGGCCTCGATGGTCTCGCCCATCAGCGGCATCAGGTCCACCTGCCAGCTGCGGTCGCGGGCGATCACCCGCCAGGCCCCGAAGTCGTCCGACAGAGCGAAGCGGTGGGCATTGGTGCTTCGGCTCAACCGGTCGGCCAGCGCTCGAGCGTCGCCGGGCACGGCCACGTCGAAGTCGGCGGTCTCCCGACCGAGCAGCCGGTCGCGCACCGCTCCGCCGACCAGCCACCCGTCGCTGCCGATCTGGGTCAGCGCCCGCAGAGGTTCATTCATTCGGCTGTCCGTCGCGATGATAGGTCCGCGGCACGCGGCGAGAGATGCCACAGACGATCTCGTGGGTGATGGTGCCCAATCGGTGGGCGAGGTGCTCGGCGGTCTGACGCTCGCTGCCGTCGCTCCCGATGATCAGGGCGGAATCGCCTGGCGCGGCGATCGGCTCGGGACCGAGATCGATCGTCAGGTTGTCCATGCTGACGGTCCCGACCACCGGATAGCGGCGACGGGCGACGATCACGTCGCAGTTGTTGGAGAGGCCGCGCGCGATCCCGTCCGCGTAGCCGATTGGCAACGTCCCGATCCAGGTCTCGCGCGTGGCGATGAACTGCCGCCCGTACCCCACGCTATCGCCCGGCTGCGCGAGCTTGACCGCCGCCAGGTATGAACTCAGCTCCAGGGCCGGCTCGAGTCCGCGCGCCGCCGCATCCTCGTTCATCGGGTCCAGTCCGTAGATCGCGATCCCGCAGCGGACAAGGTCGAAATGACTTTGCGGTAGGCGCAGCGTCGCGGCGCTGTTGGCGGCGTGCACGCGCAGACCGGGCGCCAGCCGCCGCAGATCTTCGGCGAAGGGCGCGAACGCCGCGAGCTGCTGCGCCGCGAACTCGAGGTCTCCGTCCGCGGTGGCGAAGTGCGTCATCGCGCCGGCCAGCTCGAGCACCGGTTCCGCGGCGAGCACCGCCTCTGCGGTCGCCCGTGCTTGTGCGCCGTCGCGGGTCCCCAGGCGGCCCATCCCGGTGTCCAGCTTGACGTGCGTCCGCACCGGCCGGCCGCCGACGCCGGCCGCGCGCGCGACGTCCGCGACGAACCGCTCGGTCCAGGCGACCAGCTCGGCCCCGGCGGCCAGTGCCACCGGCAGCTCCTGGGCGCTGATCGCCCCGAGCACCAGAATCGGGCCATCCAGGCCGGCGCGCCGGAGCTCGGCCGCTTCCTCGGCGCTGACCACCGCCAGCCAGGTGGTGCCGCCGGCCAGCGCCGCCCGCGCGACCTGGACGGCGCCATGTCCGTAGCCGTCGGCCTTGACCACCGCGCACATCGCCCCGGTCGGCTCCAGCTCCGACTTCAGCCGGGCGACGTTGCGGGCAATCGCGGCGAGGTTGACGCTGGCCAGGGCGCGCAACGGCATTGCCTAGCCCTCGTTCGAGCGCAATGCCCGCGGCAACTGCTCGATCACGTCACCGGCGATTACCCCCTCGACGCCGATCGCCAGCGCGGCCAGGCGGCCGGCGGCCACATGCACCCAGACCCCGGCGCAGGCCGCGTGGAAGGGATCCATGCGCTTGGCCAGGTAGGCGCCGATCACCCCGGAGAGGACGTCCCCGGTGCCGGCGGTGGCCAACGCCGGGGCCCCGCCGGGGCTGACGGCCACTCGTCCGCCGGGCTCGGCGATGAGCGTGTCATCGCCCTTGAGCACGACGATCGCCTGCGCGGCGACGGCGGCCTCCCGTACCGAGGCCAGCCGGTGAGCGGAGATCCGGTCACCGGACCGGCTCAGCAGGCGACCGAGCTCCCCGGCATGCGGAGTGAGCACCGTCGCGTGCTGACGCCCGGCGAGTCGCGGCAGCGCGTCGGCGTGGGCGTTCAGGCCGTCGGCGTCGAGCAGCAGGGGAACGCCTACGGCCAGGGCCAGCTCCCGCGCGAACTGGGCGGTGTGCGGGTCGCGGCCGAGGCCGGGGCCGAGAACGAGCGACTGCGCGCGCTCGGCGCGTTCGAGCACCGGCGCCACCGCCTCGGCTGAGATCGCCCCCGCTGCGTCCGGGATCGGCACGGTCATGACCTCGGTCAGCTTCACCTCGAAGATCGGATTCAGCGACGCCGGCACGCAGGCCGTGACGTAGCCCGCCCCGGCCCGCGCCGCGGCTCCAGAGGCCAGGCTCGGCGCGCCGGTCAGCCCTGTCGAGCCGCCGCAGACCAGCACGCTGCCGGCGGCGAACTTGGTCGAATCGGCCCCCCGGCGGGGAACTGCCGCGGTGACGGCCTCCGACAGCAGGCCGATCGACGGGTCGGCCGGGCCGCCGTCCGGGATCCCGATGTCGACCACCCTGACC
>JALYXK010000003.1 GCA_030947145.1 Actinomycetota bacterium | reverse complement strand
GGTGACCCAGATCACGTCGGGCTGCTCCGGCGAGCGATTGATCAGGTAAAGCTCGCAGCCCGGCGCCGCTCGCAGCGAATCGGCGACCCGCAACATCGCCTGCGCCAGCTCGTCGCCCTGCCCCCCGCTCCGGGACTCATCGCAGATCCGAAACATATAACTCAATCGACTTGGTCAAGAATAGAATCGGCTGCGACCAGGAGTGCCGGCCCCGGCGGCGTGCGGCCGACCGCACGCCCCAGGGGCGGGTGACCGGTTAGGGCTTTGGGCAGGAGGCGAGGGCCGTCTGCTGTTGGGCCGCCGGCAGCGAATCCTTGATGACCTGCTTGCAGACCTCGTAGGTCACCGACTTGAGGTCGTTCAGCTTGCCGCTGGCGGCCTTGTCGCACAGGCCGTCGAGCTTGGCCTTGGAGTCCGCCGACAGCTGCGGAGCGGAGTTGATGGCAGTCTTGCACTGGGCCACCGCCGCCTTGACCGCCGGGTTGTCAGCCACCGCGGCAGCCCCGCCCGCCGGCGCGGAGCTCGTGCTGGAACTGCTACTTCCGCAGCCGGCCAAGAGCGCGGCGCCAACGGCGCCGAGCGCGACCAGCGACCACAGTCTGTGGGTCATGCGTCCTCCAGGGAATGTGTAGTTGCCGTGATGGCAAGCTTTCGACGTACCGGCGAGCCGTCCGTGGATCGCCGTCGCGGCCGCTCCCCGCCGCCGCGTGACTAGACCCTAGTGCTCAATCCGGCGGCGCGGGTCTCGCCTTAGGCTCGATCTGGTCCCAGCGACCTACCCACGACGATCTGGCGCAGCCCCACCGCCCCCACCTGTCGTGCGCCGCCGGCGCTTGCGATACTCCGGCGTGATGTCCGAAGGTCCGATGACCGAAGTCTCGCTGACCGGCGGCTGTCTCTGCGGCGGCGTCCGTTACGAGCTGACCGAACCGGTGGGTCCGGCCAGCTACTGCCATTGCACGCGCTGCCAGCGGCGCACCGGCACCGCCGCCTCGGCTCAGGCGCAAATCGACGGGCGAGCGCTGCGGCTGGTGCAGGGCGAGGAACTGGTCAAGGCCTGGCGGCCTCCCGGCGGCGGCTTCGAAAAGCTGTTCTGCCGCGAGTGCGGTGGCCATCTGTTCAGCCGGAGTCCCGATGACCCCCATCGGATGAGCGTCCGCCTCGGCTCGTTGGATGGCGATCCGGGCGTGCGGCCCAGCTGGCACCAGTTCGTCGCTTATGCGGCGCCGTGGGAGCCGATCCCGGACGACGGGCTCGAGCGGTTCCCCGAGCGCAAGACGTAGCAACGTCACAAACCGCGGGTAGGATGGCCTGATGGGGCCTCTGGGACCGCTGATCCCTGACGACAGCTCGCGGGGCTCCCGGGTCGGGCGCCGGGTGCGGAACATCGGCTTCGAGCTGGTGGCCTTCGGACTGGTCACCGTGCTCTCTCCGGTGCTGCTGGTCGCCGCCATCGTCACCGACCTGGCCCTGTGGCTACGCCGCCGCAAACCGTGGATGTCGCTGCGCCTCCTGGCCATGCTGTGGTGGTTCCTGCTCGGCGAGCTCTACGGCCTGATCGGGCTGTTCACGATCTGGGTCACGTCCGGGGGCCAGGACAGCGCGCGCCGGCGCGACCGCGTGTATCGCCTCAAGCGACGATGGCTGAGGAGCCATCTCGGCGGAATCCGCGCCGTGTTCGGCCTGCGGTTTGAGTGCACGGACCTGGAGCTGGCCGGTCCCGGTCCGGTGCTGGTGATGACCCGCCACGCCAGCATCATCGACAACACGCTCCCCGATGTCGTGATCGGCGGGGCTCACGGCATCGGCTTCCGCTTCGTGATCAAGCGCGAGTTGCAGATGCTGCCGACGATCGACATCGGCGGGCGCTGGGTGCCCACGTTGTTTGTCCGCCGGGCCTCCGGGGACACCGCGGCCGAGCTCGAGCGGTTCTCGGCCCTCACGTTGAACATGTCGGCCCGGGACGGTTTGCTGCTCTACCCGGAGGGGACGCGCTGGACGGCCGAGAAGCTGGCCCGGGCGCAGGCGATCATCACCGAGCGCCAGCCCGAGATCTCGCCACTCGCCGCCCGCCTGCGTTACGTGCTGCCGCCGCGGCTCGGCGGCACCGTCAAACTGCTCGAGTCCGCGCACGACTGCGACGTCGTCGTGTTCGGCCACTACGGACTCGACGGCTTCGAGTACGTCTCGGACATCTGGTCCGGCGGGCTGGTCGGCACCACCGTGCAGCTCAAGTTCTGGCGCTTTCCCGCCACGGAGGTGCCGAGCGAACGCGACGAGCTGATCCGATGGCTGTACGCCCGCTGGCAGGAACTCGACGACTGGATCGCCGAGGTCCGCGGCGACGCGGTGCCGCCCGTGGCCGCTACGGCGAACGTGTAGGCTCGCCCGCGCCATTCGCAGCACGATCACCAGCAATCGTCCGATTCTGCTCTCCACCCTGCGCGGCCTGGCCCGCGGGGCGGTGCGCCGCCGCGCCGAGTTCCGTGAGCGGTTCGTGCGCGAGGCGTGGACGATGACCAAGCGCTTCGGCACTGATGCGGTGCAGAACATCGAGCTGGGCGAGATCGCGTTCATGGACCAAGCCGTCGCCGCAGGCTACGTCGAGGATCCGCAGCGATTGGTGCTGGCCGCGCTGGTGGGCGGCCTCGGTTGCCGGACGTTCTTCGAGATCGGCACCAACCGCGGGCGCACGACTTGGACGGTGGCCCGCAGCAACCCCAAGCTGACCCTCCACACCCTCGATGTCCCGATCGGGCAGACGCCGGACGCGACCGCGTTCGCGCTCCACGAGGTCGACCGGATGGTGTTTCGGGATACCTCATGCGGCGAGGCGTTCCGGGACACGCCCGAGGGCGAGCGGATCACCCAGCTCTGGGGCGATTCGGCCAGCTTCGACTTCTCGCCCTACGCCGACGGGATCGATTGTGTCTACATCGACGGATCGCACAGCTACGAGTACGCGCGGAGTGACACCGCCAGCGCGCTGGCGATGCTGAGCCCTTACGGCGCGATCGTGTGGGATGACTACGGAAACTTCCCCGGCGTCTACCAGGCCGTGCTCGAGTTCGCCGGCCTCCAAGACCATCCGGTCTACCACCTGTTGGGGACGCGGTACGCGGTCTACAGCCGGACGCCGCTGGTGGCGCCGGTCGGCTAGCGCCGCGGCGAGGGGAAGATCGCGTCGAGCTCGGCCAGGTCTTCGGGGCTGGGCGTCCAGCGCACCGCGCGCACGTTGGCCTGCACCTGCTCGGGCTTGGTCGCGCCGGCGATCACCGAGGCCACCATCGGCTGCGCGGCCAGCGCGCCGATCGCCACCTCCACCACCTCCAGACCGCGCTCCTCCGCGAAGCGGGCCAGCTGCTCCAGCTGATCGAACGTTGTCTCGTCGGCCACGTTCCCCCGCCCGTGCAGTCGCGTGCCCTCGGGCGCGTCCTCGCCACGCCGGTACTTCCCGGTCAGCAGACCGCTGGCCAGCGGAAAGAACGGCAGGATCGCGATTCCCAGCCGTTCGCAGACCGGCATCACGTCCTGCTCGAGGTCCCGCTCGAGCAGGCTGTACTGGTTCTGGACGCTGAGAAACGGCGTGAGCCCGTTGCGCTGCGCGACCGCTGCCGCCTCCTCGATCTGATCTGCGCTGAAGTTGGAGGCGCCGAGGCAGCGGACGGTTCCGGCCTGGACCAGTTCGTGCAGCGCGCTCAGCGTCTCGGCGATCGGCGTGACCCCGTCGGGTTGGTGGTACTGGTAGAGCTCGACGTGGTCGGTGCCCAGTCGCTTCAGGGACTGTTGGATGGCAACGTGAATGTATTCGCGAGACCCCCGCGGGGCGTCGGGATAGCCGGGTGCGCGGCCCATATCCATTCCGAACTTGGTGGCCAGCACCACTTGGTCGCGGCGGCCGCGGAGGGCTTCACCGAGCAGGCGTTCCGAACCGCCCTGGCCGCCGTAGATGTCAGCGGTGTCGAAGAAGGTGACGCCGTGCTCGAGCGCCGCGTCGACCACGGCCCGGGTGCCGGCGACGTCTACCCGCCCACCGAAGTTGTTGCACCCGAGTCCGACGGCCGAGACCTGCAGATCGCCAAGGGCGCGGGTCGGCACGGTCAAGCTCATGGTCTGGCTCCTGAATCGAAATTGGGGATCCTGCGCAAGGCTAGAGTGCTGGCCGAGTGCATCAAATGGAAACGGAGGGCTAATGGAGACGCCGGTGGGGACGAGCGCGCAGCAGGCGGCGAGAGACGCCTTCACGTCCTTGGCGACCCGGCTGGCGGCCGAGCAGGCGGCTGGCATCGTGGCGATGCGGGCGGTCCACGACGCCTGGGCGGCCGAGCTGTTCACGCTGTCCGACGGCGCTCAGGTCAGCCAGAGCGAGCTGGGCGGCGTGGGTTGCGAAATTGTCCGGGCGGCCGGAGTGGCGTCAGAGCGGACGCTCCTGCACTTCCACGGCGGCGGCTTCGTGATCGGCTCCCCGCAGGGCTACCATCCCTTCGGCGCGGTGCTGTCCGACAACTGTGCGGCCACGGTGATCTTGCCGGACTACGGACTCTCGCCTGAGCATTCCCCGCAGGCCCAGGTCCAGGACGCGGTGGCCGTATAC
>JALYXK010000429.1 GCA_030947145.1 Actinomycetota bacterium | reverse complement strand
TGGGATGCGAGAACAGCACTCCCCAGGAGTCGCCGAGCCACTCGTGAAAGCTGAGTTTGCCTTCGGTCGTCTCCGCTTCGAAGTCGGGGGCGGTTGATCCAATCTGCAGGGTCATCTTCACTCTCCTATTGGCTCGACGCCGGGGGATGGCGGCGGAATCAAGGTTATTCTAGATCGGGAATACGGGGTTAACGACCAAGCATAGAAACCTACGTCCTTGATTCGTCCGGGCCGGTTCCCAATTCACCGGCCACGGGTCCCATGTAGCCGATCAGCCCCAATCCGGCAAAGGTGGTCAGGAAGAGGTAGCCGGCGCGCTTGTGCCGAGCGGCGAGCACCGCTCGCCGGCTCAGCCAGATCGGCAGGATGGCGAACGCGATCGGCAGCATCAACAGATGAAGCCAATCCCACAACGTGGCGGTGTGACCGTTGATACCGGTCCACGACCATTGCCGGGAGTAGCCGCCCACAACACGACGGCGAACAACGCGGCGCCGGCCGCCAGCCCGCCGGTCCGGGCCCGGGAGGCCCTAGCGCTCCCCGGGCGGCCGCGATCGGACGAATGTGATGCTTCGATCATGCCTCGCCAATAAGTCAGCAGAGATAGCCGAAGGCCGGCCTTCGGCCTCGAAGCCCGGGAGTTGGATCTCGAACCGGGCCCCCGAGCCGTCGAAGGAGTTGGTGGCGATCGCCGTCCCGCCATGGGCTTCGACGATCGCGCGGACGATGGCCAGCCCCAGTCCGGCACCCCCCGTGGCCGCGGACCTCGAAGCGCTCGTGCGGTGGAAGCGCTCGAAGATGCGATCGACCTCCTCCGGCGGGATCCCGGGGCCGTCGTCGATGATGGCGATCCGGATGCCGTCCGGCGGCGCGGTGGTGACCTCGAGCCGGATCAGGCCATCGCCCGGACGGGTGTGGTCGATGGCGTTGTTGATCAAGTTCCGTACGGCCTGGGCCAGCCGGTCGGGGTCGGCCCGCAGCCGGCCCCGGGGGATCGATCCGGCCTCGAATCTGCGCTCGGCCATGAGCGTCGCGCCGTCCCAGAGCTGGGTGAGGAACCGCTCGAGGTCGACGCTGTCGGTCTTCAGGAAGTCGATTCGTTCGGATTGAGCCAACAGCAGCAGGTCGTCGACCAGCCGCCGCATGCGCCGGATCTCGGCGTTGACCAGCCGCTCGACGCGGCGAACCTCGGCGCCTTCCGGTTTAGCTTGACCGGCCAGCACCTCGAGCTGGCCCTGAATCACCGTCAGCGGGGTCCGGAGTTCGTGAGACGCGTCGGCGATGAACTCGCGCTGTCCCCTGAACCCCTCCTCGAGGCGTTGCAGCATGTGGTTGAACGCGGTGGCCAGCACGCCGACCTCGTCATGGCGTCCCGCGGCGACGTCCATCCGCGGCTCGAGATCTCCGGCGTCGACCCGAGCCGCGACCCGGGCCATCCGGCGAAGCGGAGCGGTCACTCGAGTGCTCACCAGATAGGAGGCGATCAGCACGGCGAGCACGACGAACACCCCCGCGAACAGGAACGAATGCACGACCTCCCGCTGAGCGCGCGTGACCGATACGAGCGGCTCGCCCGCGCCGACGATCACGCCCCGCCCTCCCACCGAGACCGGGCGCTCGAGGAAGCGGACCCCACCGACGTCGACCACCCGCCGGGTGGCGAACCCCACCGCTGGCCGCCGCATCCGCTGGGCCAGCGCGTTCTCCTCCGCCTGCTCGGCCACGGTCTCGCCCTCCTCCGGGCGCGAGGCGAGAAAGATCTCCGGATGGTTGCTGACCGGGTCCGCGCCCGGGACCAGAACGAACAGGAGGGTCGAGATCGAGCGGAAGGGCTGGGCGCTGAGGTAACGCAGAGCGGCCGCCTTGACCGACGCCGCGGAGCCCCCGGGCACGGCGTCGAGCGACTGTGCCAGCTGGGCCGTGGCGCTCCGGAGGTCACGCTCGATCTGCGCGCTCAGGCGCCCACCGGTGTCGCGGTAGACGATCGCGAAGGCCACGCCGACGGCGGCGATCAGCACCACGGAGACCCCCAGGGCAAAACGCCAGCGGATGCTGGCCAGCGCCCTCCGTCTACGCCGCATCATCAAACCGGTACCCGACCGATCTGATTGTCACGAGCGGGAGCTCACGGTCACCGCGACGAAGTTTCCGGCGCAGATAACCGATGTAGACCTCGACCGCGTTGGTTCCGGGATCGTGCTCATATCCCCAGACTGCCCGGAGGATCTGCTGACGGCTGAGCACCGTCCCGGTGTGCTGCAGGAAGTAGGCCAGCAACTGGAACTCGGTCGCCGACAGGTGGACCGGTGCGCCGGCCGACCAGACTTTTCGGCTGAGGAGATCGATCTCGATTTCCGCGGCACTCAGCCGGGTGGTCTGCGAGAGAGCCGCCGACCGCAGCTGCGCGCGGATCCTGGCGGCGAGCTCGGCGACCGAGAAGGGCTTGACCACGTAGTCGATGGCCCCCGCGTCCAGTCCGGCGATCCGGTCGTCGGTCTCGCCCAGCGCCGTGAGCAGGATCACCGGAAGCTGGGGCTTGCTCGCCCGTAACTCGGCCAGCACGTCGAGCCCCGAGCGTCCGGGCAGCATGACGTCGAGCACGACCAGATCGAAGCTCGTGCCCAGGGCCCGAGCGGTGCCCGTCTCACCGTCGGAGGCCGACTCGACGGTAAAGCCCAGATCGCGCAACCCGCGCTCGAGGAAGTCCCGGATCCCGTGCTCGTCCTCGATCACCAGGATCAAGCCACCGGTCTGCTCGCCCACCAGTGGCTGCCAGGGCGCTTCGTCGACTTCCACCGCTTCCTCCTCGAACACCGGCGACATGGAGACATCAGCATCGCAGGCGATCGGGCGGAGCACCGCAGCTGTTCGTAACCGCGAGATGAGAATCCGTGTAGGTCAGCGAGCGCGTTGGCCGCGGCCGGCGAACCTAGGAGCTTTCTCAGGGCGATCACAGACCGCGCTTTCACCGGCGCGCTGCTGCTGCTTCCCCTGGCCGTCGAGGGAATCACGATCCTCCGCATCGGACAGCTGATCTCGTTGCACATGTTCCTCGGCCTGGTGCTGATGACGCCGATCGGGCTGAAGCTCGCCAGCACCGGCTACCGGTTTGCCGGGTATTACACCGGACGCAAGGCCTACCGGCTAAAGGGGCCGCCTCCGATGCCGTTACGGGTCCTGGCCATCGGCGTTGTCCCGAGCACGATCGCGATGATGGCCAGCGGGGTCGCCCTGATGCTCGTGGGCCCGGCCGACCGCGATCCGCTACTGCTGATTCACAAGGTCAGCTTCATCGTCTGGATCGCGCTGACCGCCGTGCACGTGCTCGCCCATCTCCGTGGCTCCTACGCATCTATCGAGGCCGAGTATCGTCCCGGACACCGCAACGGACCACGGATCGGCGGTACCGCCAAGCGGGCCATCGTGATTCTCACTGTCGTGCTCGGGGGCGCGATGGTGGCGCTGCTGGCGATCCCCGAGTTCGCCGCGTGGCATCAAGTGATCGGCCATCACCACCGGGGATAGCGGCGCGTCCGCGTACCCTGGCATCGATGCCGGTTCCGGACCTGGTGATCTTCGACTGTGACGGCGTCCTCGTCGACAGCGAGCCGATCTCGAACGAGGTGCTCGCCCGCGTGCTCAGCGAATGCGGTCTGCCCACCACGACCGCGGACGCCCTGCGTTTCTACAAGGGCCTGATCCTCCGTGATGTCATCGCCCAGGCGCAAGGTCGCCTCGGTCGTGCGCTGCCCGATGATTTCGTCGATCGGTTCGAATCCGAGCGCGCCACCGAGTTCCGTCGGCGCCTGAGACCGATCGAGGGCGCGGCGGCCACCGTTCAGCGGCTGCGGGCCGCCGGCCTCGGGGTCTGCGTCGCCACCCAGGGCAAGCTGGAGAAGACGGAGCTGACGCTGGGCCTGACCGAGCTGCGACCGCTGTTCGCTGAGCATGCCGTGTTCACCGCCTATTCGGTTCCCCGCGGCAAGCCCTACCCAGATCTGTTCCTCCACGCCGCGGACGCCATGGCGACGTCCGCCGAGCGTTGCGTGGTCGTCGAGGACACGCCGATCGGCGCACGGGCGGGGGTCGCGGCG
>JALYXK010000427.1 GCA_030947145.1 Actinomycetota bacterium | reverse complement strand
CGCGATCACAACGGTAAGCTCACAGTTTCCGCCGGCGCGAGCCGGCGTACCGCGCGCCCGTAGCTCAGTGGATAGAGCGCTCGCCTCCGGAGCGAGAGGTCGCAGGTTCAAATCCTGCCGGGCGTACTGCAAAAAACCCTGCTCAGCTGGGGTTTCTTGTTGCGTTTGCACCGGCGTGTTCGCCCCGTATAGGCTGCGGCCGCAACGGAGGCGTCCGACCGGGGCGCCTCCGCAACGGAGGCGTCCGACCGGGGCGCCGGCACAACAGGAGGAGGACGCATGTCAATGCTCACATGGCGGTGGCGTATCGCTACCGCGGCCCTGCTCGCCACGGTCGGCCTGACCATCGTCGGCGTCGCTTCGGTCACCGCCAAGGGCAGCGTGAAGGCCGACCACGGCACTTCTTACGTGGCGGTCACGCATCAGGTCGGATCGACGTATATCGCCGCCGGGGACGCCACCGACAACAACCTCGGGAAGGGCGCCGTCTCGTATACGATCACCGCCGGCACGGGCACGAAGCCGGGCACCATCAAGATCACCGCCAGGCGGGTGACGGTCTTCAGCTCCACCGGATCGCTCTACGGCACGGCCGCGGGGACCGAGACGACCCTGGCCAGCGGGGCCGTCACGCTGACCGGAAAGCTCAACCTCACCCACGGCACGGGCGGCCAGAAGGGCCATCGCCTGATCGCCACCTTCACCGGTACCGGTAAGACGCCGCTCGGGCCGTTCGTGTTCCACACGAAGGGCACCTACAAGTAGCGCTCTCGTCTCGCTCCGTCGGTTTGCCATGCCGACTTTGATCGACCGCGACTCCGGGCGGAGGCGCGCTGGGCAATCTGTTCTGCCAGCTGGCCAACCATACGACGACCCCGGCACGACAACCACCTAGTCGCACCAGTCGAGCCGGCCGAGCGCATCGGAGTCGCCGCGGCATAGCGCCGCGGCCACTTCGCCGCTGCGCGGAGCCGGGCGCCGTGCCGGCTCACGTAGCATTGCCGTGATGACCGAGAACCTCGGCAGTGGGACCTTCAGGGCCGCGCGGCGCCGCGCCGCGCTGCTCGCGGTCTTTACGCTCGCCCTGGCCGGCTGCGGATCCACCGCCGCGACCAAGAAACCGGCCAGCCACCCGTTGGCCCCGCGGCCGCTGGCCTTGACGCCGCCTCACCGAGCCAGCCCACGGGCCACGTCGGCTCGCCGGCGCGAGTCAGCGCGGGGCACCGTGGCGTCGAAGCCGGCGTCGGTCGCCTCCGGGCCGTGCCCGGTGGGCGAGAAGCGGACGGCCACGGAACTCTGTTACAGCCCGGCCGCGCAGACCAAGCTGGTGAAGACGCTCGGGCCGTGTCCGACCGGCCAAGTCGTGGCCGACAACGGCGCGTGCCAACCGCTGAGCTCACGGCGGCCGATCCACCCGCCCTCGCTCCCGGGCGGCGGAACCAGGAACGCACGCGGTCCCGCCTACGACACCGTCTTCCACTGATCCCAGTAGCGTCGATCGCCTCAGTCGATCAAGGACCCGGGATCGCCCGGAACGTCCACGGCGTGTGCGCGCAGCACCTCGAGGGCAACGATGTCGAGGGCTCGTTCGTGCGTGGAGGCGAGCATCACGTAGGCCGCGGCCCCGTCCTCGTGGGCCCGCAGCCAGTTGGCCGCCGTAACGCACCAACGGTCGCCGGGGACCAGCCCGGGGAACCGGTAGGCCGGCATCGGCGTGACGAGATCGTTGCCAATGTTGCGCTGGTGCTCGAGGAACTCGGCGGTGACCACGGCACAGATCGTGTGGCTCCCATGGTCCTCGGGAGCGGTGTGACAGGAACCGTCGCGGTAGAACCCGGTCAGGGGATCCCGCGAGCAGGGCTCGAGCTCGCCGCCTAGCACGTTGCGATCGGGCATCACCGGAGTATTGCTATAAAGCGCCCGCCGTGGGCTCGGCCGTGACCTGAAAGCCGGTCAGGGTCAAGGCGCCGAATGAGGTGATCAGCGCCACATCGACGGCGTCGCGGCGTCAACGCGAGCGGGTCCGGCGGGGCGAGGACCGGCGTCAGGGCGGGGAGCGGATCTCGGCGTGGTGCGCTATGGCTCATCCCCGCTCAGCATGGCAGCTTGCTCCCGGGATCACCGAAGGCCGCCCGCGGCTGTGTCACTATCAGGCCATGGGCTCGACACGGATGAGTGCGGTGGAGCTCGTCCCGGATCGCCCGAACGTCGAGCTTCGCCACAACCGGATCGGCGAGCACGAGGTGGTGCTGGCATTCCCCTACCACCGCGAGCTGGTCGAGCTGGTCCGGACGATCCCGCGTCGGCGTTTTGACTGGGACACCCGCGAGTGGTCCGCGCCGGCCGAGGACTGGGCGGCGATCAAGGTGGCCGAGGCGCTCGAGCGCTATCCCGAGCTGAGCGCGAGCGACGCGGTGCTGGCCTGGCTCTCGGGCGTGCGGCGGCGCTGGATCGGCTACGTCACCACCACGCGCCACGACGGACGCGGCTGGTGGGTGCTGGACACCCTGGCCGGGCCGATTCCGGAGGGCCTGGCCGCCGGCGCCGCCGAGCGGGACGGCAAGCTGCTGGTGCCGCTCAGCGCCACGGCCGCGCGGGTGCTGCGCGAGCAGCCCTCGGCCCGACTCGACGTCGCTGCCGAGCGCTGCCTGTCGATCCTCGAGCTCGGCGAGACCCCACCCCCCACCCGGCTGGTCTTCAATCGCGGCGTCGAGGGCGAGGAGCTGCGCCTGGAAGTGGTCTGGGATTCCGACGCGGGTCGGGCATTCGGGCGTCTGCCGGGCGCGCAGGGCGGGCGGACCGTGCCGCTGGACCCGTGGGTGGTCGACCGGCTCGACGCATTCATCGGCCGCCATGAGGTCGAGGTCACCGGTCAGGCGCTCGAAGCGCTCGAAGCTCTGCGGGCGGAGCGGCGAGCGGCCAGCGAGGCGATCCGCCGTTCGCGGGCGGACCAAGCGGAGCCGATCGCCGCCACCGCCGCAGTCCTGGGCGGCGAGCTGGCCCCGTTTCAGTGGGCCGGCGTGCGCTACGTCCTGGAGGCGCGACGCGCGTTCCTGGCCGACGAACAGGGCCTGGGCAAGACGGTCGAGGCGCTGGCGGCGCTCGAGGCCGACGAGGCCTACCCGGCGCTGGTCGTCTGCCCCGCCTCGATGAAGCTCGGCTGGCAGCGGGAGGCCGAGCGGTGGCTGCCCCACCGCTCGATCGCCGTGGTCGAGGGACGCTCGGCCATCCCGCCCCGGGGGGACATCACCATTCTCAACTACGAGATCGTCGCCGCCCACCGCGAGTCGCTTGCCCGGCGGCGTCCTCGCGCCCTAATCGTGGACGAGTCCCACTACTGCAAGAACCCCAGCGCCAAGCGAACCCAGGCCGTCCGCCGCCTCGCCGGCGCGGTGACCACCGACGGTCTCCGCCTGGCCCTGACCGGGACGCCGGTGCTCAACCACGCCGAGGAGCTGATCTCGCAGTTGCGGGTGATCGGGCGACTGGAGGACTTCGACTCGGGCGCCAGCTTCTCGCGGCAGTTCCGCGGGCAGCTGCTCGAGGAGCGGCTGCACTGGCACCTGCGCCGCCGCTGCTTCGTGCGCCGCCTGAAGTCCGAGGTTCTCCCCCAGCTCCCGGCCAAGCGGCAGGTCGTGGTGCCGGTGAGCCTCACCAATGAGGCCGAGTACCGGCTGGCCGAGCGGGACGTGATCGAGTGGCTGCGCTCCCAACCGCTGGATCTCTCCGAGCTGAACGCCCGGATCGCCGCCACCCTCAGGGCCGAGCGGCTGGCCCAGCTGGGGACGCTTCAGCGACTCGCCGCGCGCGGCAAGCTCGCCGCCGCCCTGGCCTGGATCGAGGCTTTCCTGGCCTCGGGCGAGCCGCTGGTCGTGTTCGCCCGCCACGTCGAGGTGCAACAAGCCGTGCTCGCGCCGTTCCCCTCGGCGCTGCATCTGCTCGGCTCGGACTCGCTCGACCGCCGGGAAGCCGCGATCGCAGCGTTTCAGGACCCCGCGGGTCCATCGCTGATCGTCGGGGCCACGAGGGTGGCCGGCCAGGGCATCACGCTCACCCGGGCCTCGAACGTCGCCTTCCTAGAGCTCGAGTGGACCCCGGCGATGCACGATCAGGCCGAGGATCGCTGTCACCGGATCGGGCAGCGCGACGCGGTCACGGCGTGGTACCTGCTGGCGGCGGAGACGATCGACGAGACGATGGCGCGCCTGATCCAGAGCAAGCGCGCCGTCGTCGCCGCGGTCACCGACGGACGAGTGCTCCACGCCGACGGTCTGGTCGAGGCCGTCGTCCGCGAACTGCGCGAAGGGCGACCGTTTCAGCATCTGCGCACCGTCGCGGACCCCAGGGGCGCTCGCCCGGCGAGGTTTTCCAGCCGGTAATCGGGGCGGCGTAAGCTTGTCTCATGCTAAGTCGATTCAGAAACAAGATGACGATGGTGGAGCCCGAGTCGGCGCTTGCGGGGCGTGACACCGAGATCCCGGTGCCGACTCGTCACGCCGTGCTGGGCACGCCGTTGAAGGCGCCGTT
>JALYXK010000421.1 GCA_030947145.1 Actinomycetota bacterium | reverse complement strand
CTGATCCCGGCGATCAGCGCCGAGGACTGGGCGACGCCGATCACGCCGGCCTCTTTGAACTCCAGCGTGTCCAGGCGGCGAGCCCCGTCGGCCTTGGTGCCCTCGCGCAGCGCCAGCGCCCGCACCTCAGAGCGCCGGCGGAAGCGCTCGGCGGCGATCAGGATGCACCCGTTGATCATCAGGAAGATCGCCGCCGCCAGCGGCTTGGCCAGCGCCGTGCGGATCGGGTGCTCGAGAGCGAGCCCGAGGATCCCCACCGGAATCGTGGCGCAGATGATCAGCCAGGCCAGGCGCTCGGTCGGGGTCTCGACCCGGCGCTTGCCCAGCGTCGCGAAGAAGGCCCGGATGATGGCCAACCAATCCCGCCAGAAGTAGATCAGCAGCCCGACGGCGCTGCCGACGTGGAGCATCACCACGAAGGCCAGCCATGGCGACTCCGACTGCGACTGCCAGGCCACGACGTTGTGCCAGCGGAACAGCGTCGGGAACAGCACGGTATGCCCGAGGCTGGAGACCGGAATCAGCTCGGTCGCGCCCTGGAGCACGCCGAGCACGACGGCCTGGAAGGTGGAGATCAGACTGGAGGCCAGAGTCAGCACGAAGCCGGGAACAGTATCCGGCCGGGTTACCCGATGCTAAAGCGGAGCATGAGGTGTCTCTCACCAAGCGGCTGCCTCACCCGCTCAACCCGCATGCGCTCTGGGCGGCCTGGGCGGCGAACAGCTCAGCCCGCGCCAGCTCCTGATGTCCCTTGACGTTGGTGTCGGCAAAGTTGAGCGTGCCGTCCGGGAGCATGACCGTGTAGGCGTACACGCTGGCGGTACGGACGGGGAGCTTGAGCTTGGCCTTCGCATCCTTGTCGAGGTCGTCGGCGAGGTCCCGGGCCTGGATCAGCAGCGGATCCGAGATCCGCTTCGCCTTCGCTCCGTTGCAACGGATCGTGCCGCCGTCGCTGACCAGCAGGGTCAGCTTGGCGCCCTGGCCGGCGCGGGTGAGCACGAACAGATCGGCGGACCGGACGTCAAGGCCACAGGCGGCCAGGCCCGCGCCCAGCGTCAGCGCCAGCGCCGCGATCATCCGCTTCATCACCCGGCCTGCACCACCACCGCGGCTCCCCCGCGGCGCGGGTCGCCGCCGCCCCAGAATTCACCACCGGCGGCCCGCTGGGCGGCCTGCACTCCGCCGAAGAACAGGTTGCGGTCCCGGAAGCGGCCGATCGTTCGGCCGGCCGCCTCCAGCGTCGCGACATCGATTCCCGGCTCGACGTAGACGACGTCGTCCTCGACGTGGAGCCGGGGTGCCTCCACGGCGTCGGGGGCCAGCATCCCGTCGTCGATGACCCGGATGATCGTCTGCAGAATCGCCGAGCGGATCCGATTGGAGCCGGCGCTCCCGAGCACGAGCTCTGGGCGGCCCTCGCCCAGCACGATCGTCGGCGCCATCATGCTCGGGAGTCGCCGGCCAGGCGCGTGACGATGGAAGCCGAGGGGGTTCAGGTCCTGCTCGCCGAGCATGTTGTTCAGGTGCAAGCCCGTGCCGGGGACGATCACCCCCGAGCACGAGCCGTTGGAGCACGTTACCGAGCACGCCATGCCGGACCGGTCGATCACCGAGATGTGGGTGGTCGAGCCAAGCGGGCCGCGCAGCGTAGGCTCTGGGGGCTCGACGGGCGGTCGACCGGTCTCGGCCCTCCCGAGGAACCGCTGCCCGAACTGGGGATCGTCGAGGCCCGCCAGGAACTCGGGGGTGCGTTCACGCTGAGCTCGCTCCATCACCGCGATCACCAACTCGACGCCGGGCGGTCCGGGGTCCGCCCCGAGCATGGTGAAGGCATGGGCCAGGAGGATCCCCCCAGCGGACGGCGGCGGGTTGGTCAGCACCTCACGACCCCGGTAGGGGACGCGAACCGGCGGTCGATCGAGCACCCGATACGCGGCCAGATCCGCTCGGGTCAGCATCCCGCCGCGGGCCTCGAGCCAGTCGACGATCGCCGAGCCGATGTCGCCACCGTAGAACGGCTGGGCCCCCTCGGCGCCCAGGCGCTCGAGCGCATCGGCCAGCTCCGGCTGGCGGATCGTGTCACCGGCTCCCAGCAGCCTCCCTTCGGGGGCGAACAGCGCCGCGCTTTCCGGGGTCGAGGTGGCGATATCAGCCAGGATCTCGATCACGTAGGCCTGCTGGGGACCCAGCGGCACGCCGTCCCGGGCGAGCGCCGCGGCGGGTTTCACGAGCTCGCCCAGCGGCATGCTGCCGAACCGGCGCGAGGCGTCGCACACGCCGGCCGGAACGCCGAAGGCGCCCACCGACGCGGCTCCGATGTTGAACTCCTGGATCGCCGCGCCGAACGAGACCCCGACCGGGACCAGCGCGGCGCGCGCCCCAGGATCGGCGCCCCGGCCGGGCGCCTCCACGAAGAAGTCGAGCAGCACCGGCGGAGCTTCCGGCGAGACGATCAGCATGTAGCCGCCGGCCCCGAGTCCAGTCAGCATCGGCTCGCAGGCCAGCGACGCGAGCATCGCGCCGATCGCCGCGTCGACGGCGTTCCCGCCGGCGCGCAGCGCCTCCGCGCCGCATCCAGCCGAGACGGGATGGCCCGCAGCGACGACGCCCAGCTGTGGGGTGCCGAGCTCCGGCTCGGCCACGAAGCCGGCTATCTCCTGGGAATGAACTCGGGCACGTCGAGCTCAACCGGCGACCCGGAGGGGCTTCGCCGCCCGCGGCTGATGCGTGGCTCGCCCGACGGCCCGCGAAGCGAGTCGCCAGCTCCGCGAAGCGAATCGCCTCGCGATACTCCTCGCGACTCGGACTGGCGAGCCGCGCGGACGTCGGCGGCGCGCTCATTTTCGCGTTTACGAGGATGGCCGCTCCCGTATCCGGTGGCCACCACCGTCACCCAGACCTGATCGTCGAGCTTCTCGTCGACCATCGCGCCGAAGATGATGTTGGCGTCGGGGTGAGCGGCCTCGGCCACGGCCTTGGCCGATTCGTTGACCTCCCAGAGCGAGATGTCGCGCCCGCCGGTGATCGAGAGCAGGATCGAGCGCGCGCCCTCCATGCTCGTCTCCAGCAGCGGCGAGGCCACGGCCTGTTCGGCCGCCTCGATCGCCCGACGGTCACCCGTGCCCATACCGATGCCCAGCAGCGCGTTGCCGGCGTTGGACATGATCGTGCGGACGTCGGCGAAGTCGAGGTTGATCAGACCCGGCAGCGTGACCAGATCGGAGATTCCCTGCACGCCCTGACGCAGGACGTCATCGGCAACCCGGAAGGCGTCGACCATCGACGTATGGCGGTCGAGCACCGTGAGCAGACGGTTGTTCGGCACCACGATCAGGGTGTCGACCTCCTGGGCCAGGGCCTCGATCCCGGCCTCGGCCTGGTCGCGGCGACGGGTCCCCTCGAACTGGAACGGTCGGGTGACGATCCCCACCGTCAGCGCGCCGAGCTCCCGGGCGATCTGCGCCACCACCGGCGCCGCCCCGGTCCCGGTTCCGCCGCCGGCGCCGGCGGCGATGAAGACCATGTCCGACCCGCGCAGCATCGCCTTGATCCGGTCGTGCTCCTCCTTGGCGGCGGCGCGACCGAGCTCGGGATTGGACCCCGAGCCGAGCCCGCGCGTGATCGCGTCGCCGATGTGGAGCGTCTCCGGCGCGGCGGACTGCTGCAGCGACTGCAGGTCGGTGTTGATCGCGATGAACTCGACGCCGGCGATCTCCGCCTCGATCATCCGGTTGACCGCGTTGACCCCGGCGCCACCGACGCCGACGACGCGGAGCACCGGAGTGCCGACCGTCCTCGGAGCGGCGAACGACTCGCTCACGCGCTCGGGCCGGGCGTAGACGTCGGGCTCGATCACCGGCGCGGGAGCGGCGGGGGCCGCGGAGGCCGCGGGCTTGGTCCGCTCGAGGAAGTTCTCCGGAATGTCCGCCGAGAAGACCTGGCGCAGCCGCTCCTGGGGGGAAAGCACGGATTCGGCTTCGGACGGTGCGCCCTGCGCCTCGACGATCGGCTCCGGATCCGGCACCACGGGGTCGGGCACCTCGAGCGAGGGATGCGGGGAAGCCGGGCGATCCGCCTCGGACCCCGAGGCCGGGAGGGCCTGCTGCTCGTCCTCGCCCGGTGCCGCGCCGGTGTCCTCGGCCGTCTTGCGGAACAGGGCGGCCAGCGGTCCCTCGCGCATGCTCGCACGCTTAGCGTTTGGCATTTGACAGGACCTCCTTCGCGAGCTGCCGGTAGGCGTGTGCGGCTAGACCATCCGGATCGTACTTCAGGACGGACATCCCT
>JALYXK010000090.1 GCA_030947145.1 Actinomycetota bacterium | reverse complement strand
GATGCCGTGGCTGGGATCACCCGCGGCCTGTCGGGCGCCGACCTCGCCAACGTCCTGAACGAGGCGGCACTGTTGAGCGCTCGGCGTCACCGAGCCGAGATATCGATGTCGGAAATCGAGGCAGCGGTCGAACGGTCGACGGTGGGCATCGCCCGCGCGCACGTGACGACCGACGAGGAGCGGCGAACCATCGCCTACCACGAGGCCGGCCATGCCGTCGTCGCCCGATTGGTGCCCGAGGGCAGGCTGCCGCACATGATCAGCATCATCCCCTCCGGGAGGTCACTCGGTCGCACCTGGCTCAACGACAGTAATCACAATGACCGCTTGGTCTACTCACGCTCGGGGATGATCGACGAGATGGCGATTCTGCTGGGAGGCCGGGGCGCCGAGAAGCTGATCTTCGGCCATGCCGGCTCCAGCGCGGAGGGTGACCTGGCGCGAGTGGGGCGCATCGCTCACCGCATGGTCCGCGAGCTGGGCATGAGCGAAGTGCTCGGGCCGATCGGCTACGCTCAGGACGCCGACGAGGACGGTCACCTGGTCACCTACTCGGAGGAGACCGCGCGCACCATCGATGCCGAGGCGCGGAGCCTGGTGGATCAGGCCGAGATTCGGGCGGATGAGGTGCTGAGAAGGTCCCGGGAGACACTGGACCGAGTGGCCCTGGCGTTGCTTGAATCCGAGACCCTCAGCTCGCATGAGATCGAGACGCTGGCCGCCGAACCAGACCGGGCGCCGGCCTAACGGCTTCCCGCCCAGCGCCGTGCCAGGAGCGCCGCCCCCGCGAGGATCAGGGCGATGGCCACGACGAGCAGCGAAGCCACATCGACGAAGCTGAGCTTGGAACCCGAGCCCGACCCCGCCGGAGCTGCGGCGCCGCTACCGTCCGGTCCTGCGCTTACGGGAGCCTGGCCGGCCAGGAACGATCGCTTGTCGAGAATGCCCGTGCCCTTGACGAACACCCAGCCGCTGTAAGCCGCAGGACGATACGCGAACGTTCCCTGGGAGAAGAACAACGGGATCACCGGCAGGTCAGCGGCCAGCAGGCGAAGCTCTGCCCTAGCCGCCTCCCGGCGCGCCTGCACGTCGGGGGCGGAGGCAACCCGCTGGGCGAGCGCGTCGAACGCCCGGCTACGGTATCCGGTGGAGTTGAGTGGGGAACCGTGGGGGTTCGATCCGAATAGCGCTGCCAAGAAGTCAGGGTCATAGGAGGCCAGCGCAGAGGTACCGTCGATCGCCGCCTCAAACCGGGGCGGCGCCCCGGTCTCGCCGATCGCCTGGCTGAGCGCTGCGCTCGAGACGGCAGTGAGGGTCGCGCTGGCGCCCGCTCGCCGCAGGGCCAGCACGACCTGCCTGCCGGCCTCCAGTCTGACCGGGTCGTTATTCGCCGCCAGCACGCGGACCATCGGCAGGCGAAGGCTGGCCACGGCAGCTCGGGCCGAGCTCGGGTCGAAGCGCTGGAGGCTGGTGCCGGAGGCCCAAGGAGAGACCGGATCGATCACGCCCTGCTCCGCGGCGGCAGCCGGTCCGGAGTTGCTCGCGATCGCAAGGAGGTTGAGTGCCTGGGCCACGGCCCGCCGTGCCGCTCGGCTGACGAACGGGGCGCGCCGGAGGTTGAGCAAGAGGGCAGTGCCCGAGTACAGGGGACCCGTGAGCAGGGCGACCCCGGGCGCGGCTCCGAAGGCCTGGGCGGCGGGGCCCGGGAGGTTGAAGGGGAGCATGTCGACCTGGCCTCGGCGCAGGGCATCGTAGGAGCGCTGCTCCTGGTGGATGATCGGCACCCTGATCTGCTGCACCCGAGGAGCTGCCTTGAAATAGGTGTCGTTCGCGACGAAGTGATATCCGGTCGAGGGCTTTGCGCTCACCAAGCGGTACGGCCCGCTTCCCACGGGGAGGCCCGGAGGAGCCAGCTGCCCGGAGCCGAGTCCCTGCCACAGGTGCTTCGGGAGGATCGGGAGGTCTGACAAAGGCTGATCCTCGAAGCCGAGCGAGACGTGGCGCAGGTCGATCGTCACCGTCAGCCGGTCAGTGGCCCGCACCCGTTCGACATCAGCGAGTTCGGGTGTGAATCGCGGATGAAAGTGGCTGGCGACGAACTGGAAGGTGAAGACCACATCGTCAGCGGTCAGCGGTCGGCC
>JALYXK010000420.1 GCA_030947145.1 Actinomycetota bacterium | reverse complement strand
TGGCCCTCGCCGCTCCCGGCGTCTATCTGCTCACCCACGTCGAGCTCTCCGGTCATGCCCTGGGGCTGGCCTTCGCGTTTGCCAACGCGATTCTCTTCGCGCTCTACATCGTGCTCGCCGACCGGGTGGCCAAGCGGCCGCAGCTCAGCGGGATCGACGGCCTGGCCGCCGCGATGCTGATCGCTGCCGTCCTCGTCACCCCGGTCGGCGGTTGGCAGGCCGGCCCGGCCTTCCTGGATCCGGTGGCGATCCTGGCCGGGATCGGCGTCGGCGTGTCCTCGTCGGTGGTCCCCTACGTCACCGACCAGCTCGCCATGGCTCGCCTACCCCGGGCTACCTATGCCCTGATGGTGTCGCTGTTGCCGGCGATCGCCACCGTCATCGGGATCGTCGTTCTGACTCAGATCCCCTCGGCCGTCCAGTGCTGCGGGGTAGCGCTGGTCATCGCCGGGGTCGCGGTACACCGTCCGGTCACGGTGTGAACGCCGACGAGTGGCAGGGCTTGCCGGCGCAGACGTCGACCACCTTGCCGCCCGGCATCAGGCTATCTCGGCTCCCGGCGCGGCGATCCTCGACCTCGGCTCAGCAGTCCATCGAGCCGCTCGGCGACGGTGGCCCACGCCGGGGTGCGCGGATCGATCAGGGCGAAGTGCCCGACGCCGGCGAGCTCGAGCAACTCGCAGTCATCGCCCGCGGCCTGCGCGGCGCGCGCGTAGTCCCGGCTGTGCCGCACCGGCACGCGGTCATCCGCGTCACCGTGGACGATCAGGGCCCGCGTACCGCTGGGCAGCAGGGCCAGCGGATCGGCGATCGCGTAGGCCCCGGGGCGCTCCTCCGGCGTACCGGCCATGAACTCGAGCGCTGCCCCGTCGCCGATCCGCCCGCGCGCGGCGCTGGCGAGGTCGCAGACGCCGGCCAGCGAGACGACGGCGCCGACGAGCGGAGCTCCGGCCAGACACAGGGCAAGTTGTCCGCCGGCCGAGTGCCCGATCACCGCCACTCGGGTCGGGTCCACCGGGGCGGCGAGATCGAGGAGCGCGTCGAGGGCGGCGCGCAGGTCTTCGAGGGTGTCGGGTACGCCCCCGCCACTGCCTAACCGACGGTACTCGACGTTCCAACTCGCCCAGCCGCGCTCGGCCAGGTCGACGGCGAGCGCCGCCATCGTGGTCCGGGTGAAGTGAGCCCCCCAGAACCCGCCGTGAATCAGCACGGCGACGCGATGCGGCCCCGCTCCCGCCGGCAGCAGCAGATCGGCTGCCTGCTCTGACCCGGTGCCGTAGCGGTGGGTCAGCGGCTCGGGCCCCTGGGCGCTGGCCCACTGGGATAGCTCGGTGAGCCGGGCCTGGGCGTCGCCGGATGACACGCGCCGAGCATAGGGAGGCGATACCTATAGTCGAGTCACGGACCTCGAGATCCGGCTCGGGTTCCGTCCCTGGGCGCACACGCTGCTCGCCCCCGACCGACGACCCGGACTAGCGCCCGGCTCTAGTTGATCGACTCGACCGAGAGGCTGCGCACGCCCGACGGCGTCCTGACGGCAATCACGTCCCCGACCTTGTGCCCGAGCAGCGCCTGCGCCACCGGGGAGGACGCGGACAGCGTGCCCTCACTCGGCCTGGCGTCGTGCGGGGAGACGATCTTGAAGGTCTTGGTCCGGCCGGCCGCCTCCTCGGTGAAGGTCACGGTGCTGCCGTGCTGGACGACATGGGCCGAGGTGTCGGTCTTCACCACTTTGGCGCTGCGCAACTGATCGCGCAGCTTCAGGATCTGAGTCTCGAGGTGGGCCTGGGCTTCCTTGGCGGCGTGGTACTCGGCGTTCTCCTTGAGATCGCCCCATTCGCGCGCCGTCTTGATCCGGGCTGCGATCTCGGAGCGCCCGGCGGTTTGAAGCTCGCCGAGCTCGCTTTGCAGGGCGTCGAGCTCCTCGGCCGTCATCGAAACGGTGTCCATACGGTCTTCCTGGTTCGTCGTGGGGTCGGCGACCGAGTCGGCCGTGACTGCTCCGCGGCTTCGCCGGTTCACCAATGGGTCTAGCAGATCGCGAGTCGGAGTTGGGGTCCTCGACGGCCTCGAGCGACCCGAACTTCGGCCCGGGAGGCTAGGCTCCCCGGTTCACCATGGAAGCTTCGCTCGAGCACGTGGATGTCCTGATCGTCGGCGCCGGCCTGTCCGGCGTCGGCGCCGCCTATCACCTGCAGCACAGGTGCCCGGGAAAGACCTACGCGATCCTCGAGGCGCGCGCGTCGATCGGCGGCACCTGGGATCTGTTCCGTTACCCGGGGATCCGCTCCGATTCCGATATGTACACGCTCGGCTACTCGTTCCGGCCCTGGGAGGAGGCCAAGTCGATCGCCGACGGGCCCTCGATCCTCCACTACGTGAAGGACACCGCGGCGCGGCACGGGATCGAGGCGCGGATCCGCTTCGATCACCGCGTCACCCGGGCCGAGTGGTCGACGCCGGAGGCCCGCTGGACGGTCGAGGCGCAGCGCGGCGACACCGGCGAGACGGTCTGCATCAGCTGCGGGTTCCTGTTCATGTGCACCGGCTACTACCGCTACGACGAGGGCTACACGCCGGACTTCGCCGGCGCCGAGCGGTTCAGCGGCCAGATCGTGCACCCGCAGAAATGGCCGCAGGACATCGACTACGCCGGCAAGCGCGTGGTGGTGATCGGCAGCGGTGCCACCGCTGTGACGCTCGTCCCGGCGCTGGCCCAAAGCGCCGCCCACGTGACGATGCTGCAGCGCTCCCCCAGCTACATCGTCGCGCTGCCGGCCCAGGACGTGATCGCCAACGGCCTGCGGCGGCTGCTGCCCAGCAAGGTCGCCTACGCCATCGTGCGGTGGAAGAACGTGCTCCTGACGATGGCCAGCTTCCAGCTCAGCCGTCACCGCCCGGAGCTGATGAAGAAGCTCCTGCGCAAGGGGGTGAAGGCGCAGCTGCCCGAGGGCTACGACGTCGACACCCACTTCAACCCGCGCTACAACCCGTGGGACCAGCGACTCTGCCTGGTCCCCGACGGCGACCTGTTCCAGGCGATCAGTGGCGGCCGGGCTTCGGTGGTCACCCACCAGATCGACACCTTCACCGAAACCGGCCTGCGCCTGGGCTCGGGCGCGGAGCTCGAGGCCGACCTGGTGGTCACGGCCACGGGGCTCAACCTGCTGGCTCTCGGCGGCCTGCAGATCGCCGTCGACGGAGCGGAGATCTCCCTGCCCGAGACGCTGAGCTACAAGGGCATGATGCTCAGCGGTGTCCCCAACTTCGCGTTCTCGCTCGGCTACACCAACGCCTCGTGGACGCTCAAGTGCGACCTCACCTGCGAGTACGTGTGCCGATTGCTGAATCACCTGGGCGCCGGCGGCTTCGCTCAGTGCACGCCGGTCAACCACGATCCGTCGGTGATCGCCCAGCCGTTCATCGACTTCTCCTCCGGCTACGTCCTGCGCTCGATCGACAAGTTCCCCAAGCAGGGCTCAAAGGCGCCCTGGCGGCTCTACCAGAACTATGCCCGGGACATCGTCAGCCTTCGTCTGGGCTCGCTGGAGGACGGCACGATGGAGTTCTCCGCGCCCGCCGAGCGGACCAGTGAATCGGTTTCGCCCGCGCTCGCGCCCGCCTGAGGCCGTGAGGGTCCCCCGCCTCATCATCGCATCGGGACCGCGCGTCCTCCGGCTCGCCGCGCTGGCCGGCGCTCTGCTGTTGGGCGCCGCCACCCCCGGCGCGGCACTGGCCCGGCCGAACCGGATGCTCCGGGTCGGTTTCGCGCCGGCCGCGCCCAGCGGCGCCTCTCTACTCGGGGAACTGTCGAGCTCAGTGCCGATGCGGATCACGGTCGCCCTGCGCCCGCGCGATCCGGCCGGCCTGACGGCGTTCGCGGCGGCGGTCTCGAACCCGGCCTCGAGTCTCTATCACCGCTACATCACCCCGGCCCAGTTCGCCCGCCGCTTCGGCCCGGACCGGGCGCAGATCGTGGCCGTGGAGCGTTCGCTGCGCGCTCACGGGTTGACTCCGGGAAGGCCGAGCGCGAACTCGCTCTCGATTCCGGTCACCGCGAGCGCTGGGGGGATCGAGCGCGCGTTCTCGCTCACCCTGGTCAGGCTACGTCTGCCCGGCGGCGGCGTCGCGGTGCGCAACAGCCTCGCGCCGTCGCTGGACGCCAACATTGCTCGCGATGTGCAAAGCGTCCTCGGGCTCACGAGCACCACGGGCCTTCACCCGCTGAGCGCGCGTCCGGGGCTCGTGACACCCGCGCGCAGCAGCCGCCTGGGCGCGCGCGCCGCCGCGCACGTCAGCAC
>JALYXK010000408.1 GCA_030947145.1 Actinomycetota bacterium | reverse complement strand
AAGGTGTCCGGGCAGCAACCGAAGCTCCCGGAGATCCTCGTCTTCTCCGGCCTGATGCTGATGTGCTCGATCGGGATGTGGCGGCTGCGCTACTGGGCGGTGCTGGGCTTCCAGACGCTGCTGGCGATCGGGCTGCTCGGCTTCTCCCTGGCGCTGGTCCGGGTCAACAGCGTTCTCTGGGCGGTCCTGTGTGTGCTGATCATCGGCTCCGGCGGATATCTGTTCTGGAAGCTGGTGCGCGTCCTCGGGCGGATCCAGATGCCCACGCCGCCGCGTCGCTAGCCGGCGATTCAGATGCTTCATATAGTCTGGACTCGATGACTGATTCCTCGTACGACTGCGTCGTGATCGGTTCCGGACCGGGCGGATACGTGGCGGCAATCCGGGCCGCTCAGCTCGGGATGAGGACCGCGGTGATCGAGAAGGACAAGGTCGGCGGTCGCTGCCTGAACTACGCCTGCATCCCGGCCAAGGCCGTGCTCCGCGTGGCCGATGTGCTCTCCGAGATCCGCGACGCGGATGACTTCGGGATCAAGGTCTCCGAGCCGGAACTCGACTTCGCCGCCGTCGGCGTCCGCCGCGAGAAGGTGGTCAAGACCCTGACCGGCGGCGTGGCCGGGCTGCTCAAGAAGAACAACATCGACGTGATCGAGGGCGCGGGCGCGCTGGCCGGCCCAGGAGCGGTCAAGGTCGGCGATCAAGAGATCCAGGCCAAGACGATCGTGCTGGCCACCGGGTCGGTGAAGAGGCCGATTCCCGGCGCCCGGTTCGGGGGACGGGTGATCGGCACCGAGGAGGCCTGGGCGCTCTCGGGGCTGCCGAAGACTCTCGCCGTGGTCGGGGCCGGCGCCTCCGGGACGGAGATCGCCTCCGCCTACGCCCGGATGGGCTCGGAGGTGCTGCTGCTGGAGGCGCTCGACCGCGTGCTGCCCACCGAGGACGCCGACATCTCCAAGCTGGCCGAGCGCGGCTTCAAGAAGCAGGGGATCAAGGTGCACACCTCTACGCTGGTCACGAACATCGAGTCGGGCGAGACGAGCGTCAAGTTCACTTATGCCGACACCGCCGGCGAAGCCGGTGGTCCGTCCGGTGAAACCGAGTGGCTGGTGATCGCCGCCGGGCGCGGACCCGACGTCGAGGCGCTCGGGCTCGACGCCGCCGGGGTCGAGGTCGCCGAGAACGGACTGATCGTGGTCGATGGGGCGATGCGGACCAGCGTCGAGGGCATCTACGCGATCGGCGATCTCGTCCGGGGCCCGGCGCTGGCCCACAAGGCCTCCGACGAGGGCATCATCGCCGTCGAGGACGCCGCCGGCGAGAAGACCCAGCCGATCGAGTACATCGACATCCCCCGGGCCACGTTCTGTACCCCGAACGTGGCCAGCTTCGGCCTGACCGAGGCCCAAGCCCGCGAGCAGGACTACGACGTCGTGGTGGGCAAGGTCCAGTTCGGCGCCGTCGGCGCCGGCGCCGTGTACGGCGACCGGACCGGCCTGGTCAAGATCGTCGGCGAGAAGAAGTACGGTGAGCTGCTCGGCGGGCACATCATCGGCGCCAAGGCGACCGAGCTGATCCAGGAGCTGGTCAACGCCCGCGCGCTGGAGGGCGGCTACTCCGAGCTGGCCCACATGATCCACGGCCACCCGACTCTGTCCGAGGCGGTCATGGAGGCGGCCCGCGCCGCCGACGGCTGGCTGATTCACGGCTGATTGCCCCCCGAGAACCGGCACCGCGACGTCCGACCAACCGACCTTCTACTACGACCTCGGTAGCCCCGTGTGCTACCTGGTCGCGGAGCGGATCATGGGCGAGCTGCCGGTGGCGCCGGAGTGGGAGCCGGTGCTGGGGCGGAGCGTCGCGCCCGAGGACCCGCCGCCCGATCGCGACGCCGTCGCCCGGCGGGTGGCCGAGCTCGAGCTGCAGCCGCTGCGCTGGCCTCCGGTGTGGCCGCCGGACGCCCAGTTCGCGGCGCTCTCCGCCACGTACACCAAACGAGTCGGCCGGGCCGTGGCCTTCTCGCTGGCCGCGTTCCGGCAGGTTTTCGC
>JALYXK010000390.1 GCA_030947145.1 Actinomycetota bacterium | reverse complement strand
AGGAAGCCCCCGAACGTGAGCAGGTAGCCGTTCACGACCCAGGCCAGCGAGGTCTGAGAAAAGCCCAGATCCTTCTTGATCGAGGGCAGCGCCACGTTCACGATCGTGCTGTCGAGCACGATCATCAATGATCCGAGGCACAGAACCACCAGGGCGATCCAGCGTGAGCGACTATCCGAGCTTGTTGCGGTCATGGCTTCTCCCATCGATTGCTTTGCTCACACTGATAGACAGCTCGGACCGACTGATCTCATCGGTGGACGGCTGCGGGCCGACAGTATAGCCATATAGATATATAGCTGTCTAGCCATATACACGGTCATTCTCGGTGTCGCCGCGGCGGCGGAGCAGTCTCCTAGCGATCGACCGACCGCTCAGTGCACTTGTCAGCCGCGGCCTGGCGGGAATCCGACTTGGCGCTTCCCGTCGCTCCACACGATGGTCGGGACAATCCCTCGATTGTTGGTGTAGCCCATGAGCTCGGCCTTCCATTCCGAGCTCTTCGTCGCGTCCCGTTCCTCAACGGTCTCGCCCTGGTCTGCGAGATGCTCACGCGCGGCTTGGCAGTAGGGACAGCTCGGCTTGACGTACATGACGACGCTCATAATCTTCAGCGCAGGATACTGGCCGGGCGTCGGGCGGCGGCTCGCACTCAGCCGTCGAGCGAGCGCTCCATATCGTCGGCGAGGCGCGGATGCTGGTAGGGACCGGGCGCGCGCAGGGCGGCGATCACCCGGTGCTGGTTCTCCAGGCTCTTGTCGTGGCTCAGCTTCACCTTGCACACGAAGCGGCTGATCGGGATCCGCAACCCCACCGTGCCCTTGGCCAGCTGTGCACCCCATTCCGGGTCCAGGAACCGTGGCCGGTCGACGTGGCGCTCGAAGTGCTCGACGAGCCGCGTCAGCACGCGCAGATTCTCCTCGCCGTCGAGGATCTCCGGCACGCCGTAGCAGTGCGCCACGGTGAAGTTCCAGGTCGGGGCGGGCGTGGTTCCCGGTACGTACCAGCTCGGGCTGATGTAGCCGTGGCGGCCCTGCACGATCAGCATGATCTCCCGATCGCCGAAGTCATGAACGCGGTCATCGGGGCGCCCGACGTGGGTCAGCGTCGCTAACTCGGCCGCCTCTTCGTCCAGTAGTACCGGGTAGTGCGAGGCGACAAGCTCGCCGGCGTTGACGCTCACCAGGGTGCACCACGGGTTCTCGCGGAGCAGCTGCCTCACCCGGTCGGGGTCGTCGCTGGCATGCGTCGGATTCGGTCGCACACGAGAAGTCTGACGGACGGAGTGGGCAAGTTCTTCTTCGGCGCCGAAATGGCGTCCGACCTGCGACTCACGCTGCTCGGCGATCCCGCCTGAGATCGCGGGAGTGTTCCGATCCCTGGCCACACTGGAAGGCACCCTCACCGAGCTTGAGCCCGCTTTGACATCGTCGCCGAGGCGCGGCTCTTCGCCACCGTTCAGCTCAGTACCGGACCACCGTGCTGCGGGCGCGCCGGGGAGAGCACCCGTTTCGTCGTATGGTGGGGTCCGCGGAATAGGCTCGCGGGCTGGCGAGCACCGACACGACATGGGGAGGACGCGCCGTGGGATACGAAGTAGCTCATGCGTATATCGAGCGCTATGCCGATCTCCTGGTCAACTTCGCCCTAGGTGGAGGCGCCGGGATCGGTCGAGGTGATGTGGTGCGCGTGATGGCATCCGAGAGCGCCAAGCCGCTGTACGCGGAGGTATGTCGTGCCGTGTGGCGCGCCGGAGGCCACGTCCTCGGCGACTATGTCCCTGACGATGATCGGACCATGAGCCTGACGCGTGACTTCTACGAGATCGCGGGTGAGCAGCAGCACGAATTCTTTCCCGAGGCGTACAGCCGCGGGCTGATCGAGCAGATCGACCACATGGTGTTCATCCGCTCCTTTGCCGATCCGCGCGCTTTGGCGGATGTCGATCCGGCGAAGCTTCTCGCGACGCAGCGTGCCTTCGGTCCGCTGGTCGAGTGGCGGACGGCCAAGGAGAGCGCTGGGCGATTGTCGTGGACGGTCGGCAACTACGGCACCGAGGCGATGGCCGCCGAGGCGGGTCTCTCGATCGAGGAGTATTGGCAGGAGATCATCAAGGCGTGCTTTCTCGACCAGCCGGATCCGAAGGCGAGCTGGCGCACGGTGGAGGACCAGCTGGGGACCTACATGGAGGCGCTCGACTCCCTGCCGATCGACCGCCTCCATGTGCTGGGAACGGACGTCGATCTGTGGCTCACCGTGGGTGAGAAGCGGCGCTGGGTGGGGGGAGGAGGGCGAAACATCCCCAGCTTCGAGATCTTCACCAGCCCGGACTGGCGGGGCACGGAAGGGTGGATCCGCTTCAGTGAGCCGCTCTACACGCATGGATCACTGATCACCGGGATCGAGCTTGCGTTCCACGAGGGCTTGCTGACCCGCGCAATAGCGGCGGAGGGCGAGCATCTCCTGTCGGAGCTGCTGGGGACCGAGAACGCGAACCGCGTCGGCGAGTTCTCTCTTACCGATTCGCGCCTGTCGCCGATCACGCGCTTTATGGCCGACATCCTGTTCGACGAGAACGTCGGCGGCCCGTTCGGTAACACCCACATCGCGATGGGCAAGTCACTTCTCGTGTGCTATGACGGCAATCCCGACAAGCTCTCCGCCGCCGAGGCGGAGCGTCTGGGCTTCAACGAGTCCGTCGTCCACACCGACATCGTCTCGACTACCGACAGAGAGGTCACGGCGGTGATGCGTGACCGCAGCGAGCGCACGATCTATGCGGCAGGGCAGTTCGCGCTAGACGAATAGAAGTTCATGGCGGGGCTGGGAGCAGTGCCCGCAGATCGTCGATGGTGTCGGCTTCCTCGGCGCTCTTATCCGGTCGGTAGCGCTTGACGCGCGCGAAGCGCAGCGCCAGTCCGCCGGGGTAACGCGTCGACGACTGGGCACCGTCCACGGCAATCTCGACGACGAGCTCATGACGCACGAATACGGCAATCCCATGCCGCCCGCTCTCGCGTTCGAGGAGCTCCTTGGTTTGCCACCGCAGAAGGTCGTCGGTCAAGCCCTTGAAGCACTTTCCCACCATCACGAACTCGCCCGTGCCGGGGTCGCGGGCTCCGAGGTGGAGATTCGAGAGCCAGCCTTTCCGGCGTCCGTGACCCCATTCGGCGCCAAGCACCACGAGGTCGTAGGTACGCACGGGCTTGACCTTGCGCCAAGCCTTGCCGCGGCGACCGGCCGCGTAATACGACGCAGCGTCTTTCACGACGACACCTTCGTGTCCCGCGCGCAGCGACTCATCGAGGACACGTTGACCCTCTTGGGGGTCCGCCGTCACGACGCCAGGGACCTTGAGCTCTGGTGCGATCGCTTCGAGCCTCTCCGCGCGCTCGTGCAAGGGCGTGTCGAGCAGATCGTCGCCGTCGATGTGCAGCAGGTCGAAGAGGAACGTCACGATCCCCTCCGGAGCCGCGTCGCCGTCGATCTGTGAGACGGTGTGCTGGAAGGCAGCCGGGCCGTCCTCTCGCATCCACAGCGCCTCGCCGTCGAGAACCGCTTGTCTCACCGGCAGCCGAAGTACGACGTCGACGATCCCGGGCAGCGCGGCAGTGATGTCGTTGAGGTTGCGTGTGTAGATACGTACCTCGCGATCGCGGCGATGGATCTGGACGCGGATCCCGTCGAGCTTCCACTCCACCGAGGCAAGCTCGAAGCTCGAGACCGCCTCGGCCGCGCTGGCGCCGGTCGAGGCGAGCATCGGGAAGATCGGTCGAAAGATCTCGAAGCCAACCGCCCGGAGCCCTTCTTCCCCGCTCGTCATGGCGATCTCCGCCATCCGTCCGAGATCGCCGGAGAGCATCAGCGCGCGTCGCGCGACCGCGCCGGAGACTCCGGCGGCCTTGGCCACGGCGTCCGCCATCAGCCCGGCCAACGCGCCCTGCCTGAGCTCGCCCGTGAGCAGCCGCCTGATGAAGTCAGCCTCCTCCGCGGTGGCGCGGCCGAGCAGCCCGCCGAGCACCTGCTTGCGAACCGTCGCCGATCCGCTCCCCACGGCCTCCTCGATGTCAGAGATCGCGCGATCGACGTCGTAGACCGTCAGCGACGCATCGCCGGCCGGCGGAACCTCGACCCCATAGATCGCCGAGTAGCCGACACCGACGCGGCCCTGCCGCGGTATCCCCGAGAGGAAGCCGACAATGCTCGCCACCTCGTCCGGATCGAGGCGGCTCAGGAGATCGGCGAGGATCTCGACCTTGCGCGAGCGCGAACTCGTGGAGGCGACATGCGTCGAGGCTTTAACGACTTCGGCGAACAGCGTCATGCGGGGTAACGGTAGGCGGTTCGGTTGCCATCGCCGAAGGCGGCAGATCCGGGTCGCTC
>JALYXK010000373.1 GCA_030947145.1 Actinomycetota bacterium | reverse complement strand
GCAGCGCCTGCACCCGCGCGGGCGCGTCGACTGCCACCGAGACGACGGGCAGATCCTCGGAGAGGGTCAGCAGGCGATCGGTGTGGACATGGTGAGCGGGGCCGAAGCCCTCGATCCCCCGCAGCAGGATGCTGCTCTGAATGAGGTGGACCGCGTAGAGGTCGAGCAGCTCGTCGGCCAGGAGCCCTCGCTCCGTGCGATCCCGCTCGCCGAAGTAGGCGGTGAGCTTGAGGCACTTGGTGGTCATGCCTGAGCTCCAAGCGTCCGCCCGATGGCGATCGCCCCGAATCCGACGAGCAGGCTGATCAGCGTGTTGGCCAGGGCGCGCCCGACCTCCCCCTCCTCGGACAGCCGTTGGGTCTCCAGCATCCAGGTCGAGAAGGTCGTGTAGGACCCGAGCGTTGCGGTCCCGGCCAGCACCAGCGGGTCGCCGGTCAGCGCCAGTCCGGTGACGATGCCCAGCAGGAACGCGCCGCTGATGTTGACCGCGAAGGTGCCGAGCGGAAAGCTTGACGCCGCATGCGAACCGACGAAGCCATCCAGCAGAAACCGGGCGATCGCGCCCACTCCCCCGAGCAGCGCAACGCCGGCCCAGGCGAGGATGCTCACGCGATCACCCGGACGCGGCGCACCAGCGAGGTGGCGACGTGGATCGACAGGTAGCCGGCCAGCACACTGGCCGTCGCGTAGCCCCCCGCCAAGAGGTAATGGTGGCGGTCGAGCATGCGCAGCAACTCGAGCTGCATCGTTGAGAACGTGGTGTACGCCCCACAGAAGCCGGTGCCCACCATCGGCCGGCGGTAGGTCGACAGCGGCAGCCGCTCCTGAAGTCGCGTGACCAGGTAGCCGAGCAGGAACGCCCCCGTGATGTTGATGGCAAACGTGATCCACGGCCATCGCCCGGCGGCGTCCGGAGACGCTCGGGCCAAGACCACGCGTAGGACCGCCCCGGCGGCGCCCCCGGCGAAGATCGCTGCCAGCTCGCGTCGATCGAATCCCGACATCCACCGGCTCGTTTAGCGCACGAGCCGGACGCCGCTCAGTTAGCGGCCAGTGCCGCCAGCCTCCGCAGCGACGCCCGGATCGTCGCGCGCTGGGCTTCCAGCCGGTGGCCCTCCGCTTCCGGGATCTCGACCTCGACGCTGATCCGCGTGCCCTCAGGCATTGGCTCCAGCCGCCACTGGAAGCTGAGGTCCGAGACCAGGCAGGAGACGGTGACCCGTCGCTCGTCGCGCTCGGTCCGCAGCAACTGGCCCATCGGGAAGTCGGGATAACCCTCGGGATACATGGTGTACTCCCCCCCGCTCCCGCCGCCGTCGCCGCCCCCGACCTCGACGGTTCCGATGCCCGCCCACCAGTCCGGGAAGCGCGCGGGGTCATACAGGAGCTTCCACACCTCCTCTGGTGGCGCGCCGGAGATGGTGACATCACTGAATGACGGCATCGGTAGGTTCCTCCCCGGTGACTGCGGTTAGGGCGTCCAGATCCGCGCGCACCCGGGACAGCTCCCGCGCCGGTTCCACCAGCCCGACGACTGGCCGCCCGAGATCGGCCAGGACGGTGGCCATGTTCGTGGGGCCCCCGCCCCGCGCCAGCAGTCGCTCCCACCCCGACGCCGCTTCTCGCAAGCGGCGCAGCGCTTGCGTCCGGTCTCCGCTAGCGCTCGCGATCAGCCCCTGGACCCGGGCGAGCCGCGGGACCAGCGCCTCGGGGAAGTCGCTCGGCCGCACCGGCTCCAGCACCGTCGCGCGGAGCTCGTCGCCGGCCCGGGTCAACTCGCCCGCCCTCGCGTAGGCCTCCGCCAGGGCCAACCGGGTCATCGGACGGCTGATCGGAGCCGACTGGGCGAGCGCGCCCGAGAGCAGCCGGGCTGCCTCCGCCAACGAACCCTCCTCCAGCGCCACCAGGCCCAGGTCGTGGCGGGCCACCGCGCTCAGCGCCGATGCGCCGATCCGATCTGCCAGCTCGAGTTCGGTCTGGCAGGCGCCACGTGCTTCGCCAAACCGACCGAGCCGGGTCAGGATGAACGACCTTGCGCTGAGCAGGTGGATCTCGAGGCTGTGCAACCCCTTGCCGGCGAGCGCGTCCAAGCCGCGGTCGATCAACTCCAGCGCCCGCGAGCCCTCACCGGCGGCGGCCGCCGCCGCGGCGGCTTCCGACCAGCACCCGTAGGAGAGGTCCGGTCGGCCCGCGCGGTCGATCGCTTCGCCCGCGGCGATCGCCGCCGCACAGGCATCGGCGAACTCGCCGCGCCGCATCAGAACGAACGCGCGCGGATGGTAGACGTCGTAGGTGTCGAGGTCGCCGCCCGTCGCCCCGCTGACCAGCTCGGCGAGCAGCCGCTCGGCCTCCTCCAGGCTGCCGTCCAGCGCCTCGGCCCAGGCCACGGCCGCGAGTGCCTCACGGCGCTCTGCCTCGGCGGGCTCGGACGCGGTGTCGAGCAGTCTGAGGGCCTCCGAGCAGTACGCGTAGACGGTCCGCGGGGCGCAGATCGGCCCGTGGTTGGCCCGGGCGCGCCGCAGCAGCGCCCTCGCGCGCTCGATCGGTGGGGCGGCGGCGAGCGCGACCTGCGCCGCGGCGAACGCCGCCTCCGCGTGTTCGGGGTTGCCGCGCCACGCCTCGAGTTCGCCCAGCTCGGCTAGCAGGTCAGCCCGCCCGCGGGCGATCGACGTGGCCTCGACCAGGTAGTCGACGGCCTGGTCGAGCGCGGCCACTGCACGAGCGTCAGCCGCCGCGCGCACAAGCTCCGCCACCGCATCCTGGTCACGACCGGCGAGTCGCAGATGCCGGGCCACCTCCGCGGGCCGTGCGCTGCTGCCGGCCCGCTCGCTGGCTACCAGCGCCTGTGACCAGAAGTAGTGCAATCCGCGACGGCGCGGCTCCGCGATCTCGGCGTAGGCGGCCTCGCGCAGCAGCGCGTGACCAAAGCCAATCCCCCGCTGCACGGTGATCAGCAGGCCGGTCTCGATCGCCGCCGACGCGCTCTCATCGGCCTCCCGGAGCTCCAGCTGATCGAGCTCGACCGGCTCGATCGGCCGGGCCGCGATCGCCGCCAGCTCGACCAGCCGGCGTACCTCGCCGACCAGCCCGAGCAGGGTGCCGCGCACCGACCCGCGGAGGCTCGGCGCGACCTCCTCGCTGCCGCCGGCGACCGCGCGAGCGGTCTCGACGGCCAGCAGCGGGTTGCCCTCGGCCAGATCGGCCACCCGCTCGGCCTGATCGTCGCTACAGCCGGCAGCCTGGCGAGCGATCTCGGCGACGCGATCACGTCCGAGGAGCGCGAGCGAGAGCTCGCCGCCGAGCACCTCGCGCCGGCGTAGAACCTGCTCGAGCTGGTCGGCGTCACCGCTGCGCGGAAGCTCCCGGCGCGTAACCAGCATCACCACCGGCAGCACCGGGATCCGCCGGGCGACATAGCCGGCCAGCTCCAGGCTGGGCCGGTCGGCGGCGTGGATGTCCTCGAGCACGAGCAGCAGGGGCCGCTGGGCGGCCGCCCAGGCGATCAGCGAGACGACGCCCTCGAACAGGCGCGCTCGCTGAAGATCCGGGGCCACATTGGGCCGGGCCAGGCCGCCCCGGCCGAAATGCGCGGGCAACTCGTTGGCCAGCGCGGCCAGGTCGTCCGGCCAGGCGGCGTCGGACGGCGGCGCGGGGAGTCCGGGCAGCAACTCGCGGATCAGCTCGGCCCACAGGCTCAGGGGGGCCGCGCCACCCAGATCCAGCGCCGCACCGGTGGCCGACCATCCGCCCGCGCGCCGGATGCGCTCCCGCAACTCGCGGACCAGCCGCGTCTTCCCGATCCCCGCCTCCCCCCGAATCACGATCGCCGTTCCTGCGCCGTGCGCCGCCCCCTCCCAGGCCGCGTCGAGCTTGGCCAGCTCCTCGTCGCGGCCGATCAGCGACGGCGTCCTCGGGCCGCGCGCCGAGCGTCCCGGCTGGGAACGCTCCTCGGAGGGGCCCTCGGCCGGCCGCGGCTCCTGCGGCGGATCGAGCGACAGGCGCGCCACCAGATCGCG
>JALYXK010000356.1 GCA_030947145.1 Actinomycetota bacterium | reverse complement strand
CCCGTACCTACCTCACGTGCTGGATCGACCCGCAGGCGAAAAAGGGGTTAGCGGCAACCTTGACGCCGATCGCGGTGCTCCCGCCCGGAGCCTGATGGCCGGGGCGGGAGGACGGCAGGCGTGACAGCTACGCTGCTTCGGCGTCTGGCTCGTCGTCGAGGTCGAGCTCGTCGAGGTCTGAAGGCGCGCGATGGCCGTCGAGGTCGACGGTGGTCTCGACGGTCTGATCGATCACGAACGCGTCGCGGTCAGAGCGATGAGCGCGGGCGAGAGCATGGGTCGCGTGAATTCCCACACGGCGGCGCGCAAAGCACCCTCGCCGCCGGGGAGCGCGTCGCGGAGCTTGCGCGCCATGCTCTCGGACCCCAGCACTTTTGGTGCGGGTCGCGGCGCCGGGGTCGAGCACGAAGGCGGCAACCCCAGTGGGCGGTGAGCTGGGCGATGCCTCGGAGCCGGTCGGGATCGGCGAGCGCGCGTTCGAGCTCGGCGTCGACGATCGCTTCGACTTGGCGCGGCTCGTGGCGGCCGGTGTCGCCGACAGGCTGCTGGCGCTCGGGGCCGGTCCAGCCGGCGCCGTAGGCGATCAGCTTGCGGTAAGTGGCGGACAGCGGTGCCAGTCCATGTCCCCAAGCGCCGGGAGCTGTCTACCGACAGGCTCGATCCGCAGCGGCGCAAGGCCCGGGCATTCAAGCTTCGCTCGGATGCCTCTGGACCCCACGCACCTGGGCTGCCTGATTCGCTCAAGCCGCACACACGAGCTCGAGCGCCCGCTGCTTGAGGGAGGTGTCTTCGAACGAGCGCTGGACCTGGTTGGTCCGCGCGGTGTAGCGGCGACCGTAGTCGAGGTGCTCGGCGATCGCGTTGAATGCGACCCACTTGCTGCCCGGGCTGTTGCCACTGGTGTCCCCGGCGCTTCCCCGGCCGCGGAAGATCGCGACGACGCTCTCGATCGTCCGCTCGCGATTGGCGCGGGCGACCTTGCCCATCTGCTCGTCGACTGTCCACAGGGGCCGGAGCACGCCGCGCTCCAGCGACTGCACGCTGATCGGCTGAAGCGCCAGCCGGTCGGCGAGCTCTTTGAACTGCTTCTGGTAGTCGATCGTCATCCCGAGCACGTTCCTGGCCTCGGCGAACTTCGCCTGCAGATTGCCGCTGTGCCGGAAGCGGAAGGTCCGCCGTGCGCTGGCGCCGTGCTCGGCCTGCCGTAGCGCCGCGCCGAGCGTATTCGCGCAGACGATCCGGATCGGTGTCACCGCGGCGGTCACCGCCATCGACCCGTCGTGGCTGTTGGCCACGTAGATGTAGGTCGCCGACAGGTCACCGCCGAGCTCGACGTGCTCGGGCAGCCGGGCGAGGCACCACACGCGCCGGCCGCCCCACAGGCTGCCGGCGGTCTCGAAGTGCAGGTCCGAGCCGATCAGTGCGTCGAGGAACGCGAAAGCGGCGCGATTGTCGACCACCTCGTATTCGTCCGAGACGATGCCGAGCACCTCGCCGGTGTCCTCGCGGAGGTTCGCCTTGAACCCCTTCGCCGGAATCAGCTCCTGCGCGTGCTGGGTCCCGAAGTCGTCGGTCCACTCCGGGGTCTTGACGACCAGCACGTCGCCGTGGGTGACCTTCCACCCCAGGCCGGCCTGCTCGAGCGCCTCGTCGATCGAGGCCGGGTACGCATCGAGCACCGCCCCCAATCCGTGCCACGGAAGCTCGCGGACGCTGTACATCGTGTCGCTGCTGGTAATCCCATGAGACATTGCTGTTCCTCCAAGGTTTGATTCGATTCGTTGATCAGCGGTCGGCTTCGGCCGACCGCTGGGTTCGAGGTGGCGGACCCGTCGGCGCCGACGATGGCGGGCGTTCGCGCAAAGGTTCCAGCGCTGCGCGGGCGACGATCGTTCAGGTGCGCATCCCGCGCGGCGGCGCGGGCGCGGCGATGATCCGCTCGGGGCTTTCCCCCGCGCTACGCCTCCGAAGCCCGCGTCGGCTCCGAACCCGCACACGCACAGGCCCGCAGGGCGTGCACTGGACGAAACAGCACGCCCTCAAAGCCATCGGCGGCCAGCCGTGCACCGGCGGCCTGGAATGCGGGAGTGGATGAGTCGGGGCCGACGGCTGACGGTAGGTCGGCGAGTGCCTCGCAAAGGACCCGCGTCGCCGAGCCACGCTGGGCGGACCACCCGCCCGGACTCACCCGGTCACCACGACCGTCTCCCTGCCGAAGAGCCCGGCGTCCGGCGTTGTCCTTGGCCGCGGCTTTCCAAGCCTGGCCGCGGGTCTATCCGCGCGGGCAGATTGAATACGTCCGTGCATCTTGCGATTCTCCCCCCGGGAGAACGCCTTGCCTCTAACCCAGACTCAGCTCGTGACCGCCGTCGCCGAGAGCGCGGGACTGAGCAAAGCCGACGCGAAGCGAGCGCTCGCGGCGCTGGAAGAGATCGTGCTTCAGGAGCTCGGCAACGCGCAGAAAGTGCGGATCGCCGGCGTGGTCCAGCTCACCGTACGGGTGAAACCCGCTCAGAAGAAGCGCCAGGGCCGCAACCCCGCCACCGCCGAGGCGATCACCATCGCCGCCAAGCCAGCCAGCGTCGACCTCCGCGCCCGGCCACTGGCCAAGGCGAAGGCGGCCCTGCCGACCGTGCAGAAGGCACGCCGCCGCCTCGCCGCCTGAAGTCCGCCACTGACAAGTCTCTCCGTATGAGGCCGGTCACGGGCGCCAGGCCGATCAGAACGGCAGGTCGTCGGCGCCCGCCGAGCCGTCGCCCACAGCCGGGACCCCTACCGGCGCAATGTCAGTCGGCCCGGCGGTCTGTCTCGCGCCGTTCTGCTCGCCACCTCCGCCGTCGGAGACCTGGGCGGATCGCCCGCCCTCGAACAAAACCTGGCGGGCCCTGAAGGTGACCGCCTCTCGCTTGTTGTCCTGGCGGTCGGTCCACTCGCGCCAGTCGAGTTCGGCGTCGACGAACACGCGCGAGCCTTTGCGCAGATATTCGGCACAGGCCCGAGCTTGCCCGCCGTACACCTCGACGGTGAAGTAGTTCGTCTTGTCGACCCATTCCTCGCCGTTGCGCCGACGAGTCGTGGTCGCGATTCGCAGCCGGGCAACGCCTGAGCCCGAGGGCAGCTCGCGTAGCTCGACCTCGCGGGTCAGGTTCCCTGACAGCGTTGCAGTGGCGATATCACGCATCGTGATCTCCTTTGGGAGAGGTTGCCTCGATTAGGTATTGCGGCGCGAGCGCCGCGTCCCGGCCCCCCGCGATCTGGCTGGGTTCATCTCCGGTCTGGTGTCTCGGGCGATCGGCCGCCGGGCGGCGGCTGGCAGCGCGAATCGATCAGGAATCGCGCGAACGCAGCGCGGTCGCGATCGGGGTGAAACGGCTCGGTGCCCCGGATCACCTCGCGGACGCGGTCGAGGTCAGAGAGCAGCGCGAGCTTCCCGGGGGGGTCATCCCACTCGCCCGAGTCATACCGTGCGACCGATGCCGCGAGCGCTGCCAGCGCCTCGACCTGCGCGCCGTCCTCCCACCAGCCGTGGCCGGGCCGGAGCCGGTAGCGCTGGCCGAGGATCAGTACGTCTGACCACAGCCGCTCCCACCACAGCCAGCGCTCGCGCGGCAGCAGATCGGTCGGCGCCAGCGGCCAGCGCCGCTCGCCGAGGTCGAGCCCGTCGTACTCACCTTCCAACCAGTCGGTCATTGATCCTCCGATCTTTCAGTCGATGTATGCGTGCTCTCAGCCCCCGCCGCGCCCGTGCAGCCCCCGCGGGATCTGGATCCGGGCCGCGAGCTGCGCCGCGGTCGGGATCGGCGTCGCGGTTCCGCCCGCGTCCGCCGATGCAGTGGCGAGCTATTGGGGGCTCATCATGCGGCGGCGGGTCCGAGGTCGCCGAAGTCGACGGTGACGACTTCGCCGCGGCCGTTGCCGTTCGGAGTCGGCCTTTCGGCGGTCGGCTCGTTCGCGGGCTGGGCGGCCTGGTCGGCGACCTCGCCCTGGCCGATCCCGGTCTCGGGCTCGCCGTGGGCGAGGATCTCGCCGAGGTCGCGGCGCACCGCCTCGGTGCTCATCCGCGTTTGGTAGCCGTGGCGGAGCCATTGCTCGGTGTCGGGCGAGAGGACGAGCAGGTCGCTCTTGCCCTGGCGGCGGATCGCCTGTACCTGCTTGGCGTGCGGGCCGATCGGCAGCACCACCGCCTCGAGCGCCGTGTAGAGATAGGCGCCGATCCCGGCGGCAACCGCGGCGCGCTTGCGCGCGTCGGAGTAGAGCGCCTTCAGTCCGGCGAACGAGCCGGAGTCCATCTCCCCGAGATCCTCGTACACCGCCTCGACATCGGGACCGCCCGGCTCAACCGGAAGGGTGACGATCAGCCGGCAGGTGAGGTAGACCCTCCTGGTGCCGGCGGGGACACGCTCGGCCGGGATCGCTTGGAACTGCTGGCGCCAGCGGCCGGGGACGACCGCGTTGAGCCGCTGGACCACGGACTGCGCGCCAAGGTAGGCGGCGACCTGAGCGCCGGCGTACGGCTCGCCCTTGTACGCAACCTTGGTCATCGCGCGAAAGCCGATCGCGCCGGGCGCGAACGGCCGTCGGAACAGCACGGCCGCCTCGCCGTGGGTTCGGGCGGGCGCCGTCGGGATGTTGGAAACAGGGTTTGTCATGGTTTTCCTTTCGGAGGGTTGATCTGTGTGGCGCCCCGCTGGTGGGCGCTGGGTTCGGCGCGTCGTGCAGGCGCGCCGCGG
>JALYXK010000354.1 GCA_030947145.1 Actinomycetota bacterium | reverse complement strand
CTCGATCCCCGTGCCCGGAGGAACGGTCGAGATCTTGGCCAACGAGCAGGTCGACCTCGGGGCGGCCGATCGCAAGCGCGCGGCCGCCCGGGTAACGCTTGAGGCGGAGATCCAGCGCGCGAAGCGCAAGCTGGACAATCCAGGGTTCATGGCCAAGGCCCCGGCCGAGGTCGTCCAGGCCGAACGCGACAAGGTCGCCCGGCTGCAGGCGGAGCTGACTGCGCTATGACCCCGGAGGAGGCCGAGCGGTACCTCCTCTCGCTCGAACTGTTCGGGATGCGCTTCGGCCTGGACCGGATGCGGCGGCTGATGACCGCGCTCGGTCATCCCGAACGGCAGTTTCGCTCGATCCACGTCGTCGGCACCAACGGCAAATCCTCGACGACGCGCATGATCGCAGCGATCCTCGGGCATCACGACCTGACCGTGGGCTCCTATCTTTCCCCGCACCTGGTGTCTTTCTCCGAGCGGATTCGGATCGATGACGAGGACATCGAGCCGGAGGCGTTCGCCGCCGCGGTCAGCCGGGCCGCGCGCGCCGCGGAGCTGGTCGATCGATCCCTCGACGCCGAGGATCGCGTCACGCAGTTCGAGGCGCTCACGGCCGCCGCCTATGTCGAACTCGCGCGACGAGAGGTGCGGGTGGCGGTGATCGAAGCCGGCCTGGGTGGCCGCTACGACGCGACCAACGTGATCCCGTCGAGCGTTCAGGTGCTGACCGGCATCGGGCTTGAGCACACGCGTTGGCTGGGTCCGTCGATCACGGCGATCGCCGGCGAGAAGCTCGACGTCGTCCGGCCGGGGGGAACGCTCGTGCTGGGGGCCGGACTGCATCCCGAAGCGGACGCGCTCGCGGTCCGGGTGGCCGCGGAGAGAGGCGCCACGATCGTCCGGGCCGGCAGCGATCCCGGGGTGCCGGTGGGCGCGCTCGGCGCGTTTCAGCGGCGCAACTTCGCGCTCGCCCTGGCCGCCGCGGAGGCCTACCTGGGAGGACTCGATGCCGCCGCCGTGGCGGCCGCCGCGCTCGAGGTGCGCGTTCCCGGGCGCCTGCAGATCATCGGCCAGGATCCGCTGACGGTCATCGACGGGGCCCACAACCCCGATGGGATCGCCGCCCTGGCCGAATCGCTGCCGGAAATCGCCGCCGGCCGGGGCCCGGTGGTCGCGGTGGTTTCGATCCTCGACGACAAGGACGCGGCCGGGATGCTGGCGCGACTGCTGCCGGCGCTCGACGTGCTCGTCCTCACCAGCAGTCAAAATCCTCGCGCCTTGCCCCCGCCGACACTCCAATCCCTGGCCCGCCAGCTGATGGAGGGCTCGCGCGCGGGGCTCGCGGCGGAAGTCGTGCGCGAGCCGCGCGCCGCGCTCGAGCGTGCCCGTGAGCGGGCCGGAGCCTCCGGCCTGGTGATCGCCACCGGCTCGATCTATCTCGTCGCCGATCTGCTCGCTCCCGTCGACGCCGGTGGTCGGCGCATCTCGATGCTGTGAACCAGGAAGACGACCAACCCGGTTTTCTGACCATGGTCGGCCTGGTGGCCCTGATCGTCGCGGTGGTGATCCTGGTCTTCTTCGGGATCGGCTACCTCTTCGGCCGAGTGTTCCTGTAGCAATCCGGCATTCATCCAGGCCATCCGACCCCCCCTACCACTACACTCGCTCGCCACATGATTCTCCCCGCGGCCTTTGGGATTCATAACAGCACGGTGAACTTGGTCGTCGACCTGCTGATCCTGTTCCTGGTCGTGATCTGGATCTCGCTGCTGTACTGGACTTACGCCGACGCCCGGCGGCGGATCGAGGACCCGATGCTGATCGGTTGTGCGACCGCCGCGTCGCTGTTCCCCTTCGTCGGCACCGTCGTGTACATGATCGTGCGGCCGCCCGAATACATCGAGGACGTGCGCGAGCGCGAGCTGGAGATGCAGGCGGCCGAGGCGCGGCTCACCGAGGTCGGCTATCACCTCTGCCCGCACTGCGACTACGAGGTTGAGAAGGATTTCCTGCGCTGCCCCAACTGCATGCGCAAGCTCAAGGATCCGTGCGCCACGTGCGGTCGGCCGCTCGACCCGTCCTGGAAGATCTGTCCGTTCTGTGAGGCGGAGATCGGAACCGCTCCGCCCACGGCCCGGCGCGCGCGCCGACGCCGCGAGCCGGTGCCGGAGCAGGCGATCATCGGGCCGGCCGACCTCGGCGGCGGTGGCTCGGCCAGCCAGCGCTCGTAGCACCCGTAGTACCTGAAACCTCTCGATATGAACCTGAAAGGACCGCCAACATGGAGCGGACGCTGATCCTCGTCAAGCCCGATGCCTTTGCCCGCAATCTCACCGGCGAGATCATCGCCCGGTTCGAGCGCAAGGGCCTCGCGCTGGCCGCGCTGAAGCTGATGACGATGACCGGCGAACTGGCCGCCCAGCACTACGCCGAGCACGAAGGCAAGCCGTTCTTCGAGGAACTGGTGGAGTTCATCACCTCCGGTCCGCTGGTGGCGATGGTGCTCGATGGTGACGCCGCGGTGAAGGCGGCGCGCCAGGTGATCGGCGCGACCAACCCGCTCGAGGCCACTACGGGCTCGATCCGCGGCGACTACGCCACCGCGGTCGCTCAGAACATGGTCCATGGCTCGGACTCCGACGAGTCGGCGGCACGCGAGGCCGCGCTGTTCTTCCCCGAACTCTCCTGAGCCTGGTCCTGGCATCGGGCTCGCCGCAGCGCCGGGCGATCCTCACCCAGCTCGGCGTTTCGTTCACGGTGATCGTTCCCGAGGTCGAGGAGCTCACCGCCGGGCCGCCGCCCGAGGTCGTGGCCGAGAACGCCTACCGCAAGGCGTCGAGCGTGGCGGCCGATCATGCGGAGGCGCTCGTGCTCGGGGTCGACACGATCGTTGCGCTCGGGGCGCGAATCTACGGAAAGCCGGCCGATGTCGATGATGCCCGCGCGACCCTGCAGGCGCTCGCCGCTCGCCGGCATCTCGTGCTCAGCGGTGTCTGCCTGATCGAGAACGGCCAGGCCCGAACCGCCGTGGCGAGCACCGTCGTCGAGTTTCGAGCGTTCGACGCCGGGCTGCTGGGCTGGTATCTCGCGAGCGACGAGTGGCGCGAGCGGGCCGGCGGCTACGCCATCCAGGGCCGAGGGGCCGCGCTGGTGGCCCGGATCGAGGGGGATTACCTGAACGTCGTCGGCCTGCCGGTTCCGACCCTTCTCGAGCTCGCGCCGGGGCTCTTGATCGGCTAAGCCGGTTTTTCCAGGTTTTTTTCGTGTGGTCCCCGCATTTGCGTCAGGCGCCGGTGCAAGGCGGTTCGGTACACTCGGTCGCGGACGGAGCTGGCAGTCCGCCGCGGCCCTCTGAAATTCCGCCGCGCTGTCTGCCGATTTGCCGTACCGCTTTTCACCTATGGGCTTCTTCACGTACCTGACCGGTTTCGGCGGCCGCGATATGGCGGTCGATCTCGGCACGGCCAACACGCTCGTGTACGTCCGCGGGCGAGGCATCGTGCTCTCCGAGCCAAGCGTCGTGGCGGTCGACTCCCGCACCGGTGAGGTCCATGCCGTCGGGATCGAGGCCAAGCGGATGCTGGGGCGGACGCCCGGCACGATTTCCGCGATCCGGCCGTTGAAGGACGGGGTGATCGCCGATTTCGAGGTCACCGAGGAAATGCTGCGGCATTTCATCCAGAAGGTCCACCAGAACCGCTGGGCCCACCCGCGAGTCGTCGTCTGCGTGCCGAGCGGGGTCACCGGGGTCGAGAAGCGCGCGGTCGAGGAGGCCTGCCTGTCGGCCGGCGCTCGTCAGGCGTACCTGATCGAAGAGCCGATGGCGGCCGCGATCGGCGCCGGCCTGCCCGTGGGGGAGCCGACCGGCTCGATGGTGGTGGACATCGGGGGCGGCACGAGCGAGGTCGCGGTGATCTCCTTGGGCGGGATCGTCGTATCTCAGTCGATTCGGGTCGGGGGCGACGAGCTCGACGAGGCGATCATCAACTACGTCAAGCGGGAGTACAAGCTGCTGATCGGCCAGCAGACGGCCGAGGAGCTCAAGCTCGAGATCGGATCGGCCTATCCGATGGCGGAAGAGGTTCAGGCCGAGATCCGGGGACGCGACATGGTCTCCGGGCTGCCGAAGACGGTGGTGCTCACCAGCGAGGAGATTCGCGGCGCGCTCGAGGAGCCGGTCTCACAGATCATCGACGCCGTCAAGGAGACGCTTGACCGGACGCCGCCGGAGCTCGCCTCCGACATCATGGATCGTGGCATTATGTTGGCGGGAGGCGGTTCGCTGCTACAGGGGATCGAAGAGCGTTTGCGTCACGAGACGCAGATGCCCGCGCACCTCGCGGAGTCGCCGCTCACGTGTGTGGCGGTCGGCTCAGGGAGGTCGTTGGAGGAGTTTGAGGCGATCCACCGTTCGAGCAAGAATTCACGCAACCGACGCCGCCGCTACTAGGTTGGGCTACTGGTAGCAGTGGTCGGGAGCAAACCCTTGGAGACCTGCATCTCGTGCATGACAAGCAAGTCCGACGGCGCCGCGCGGTACTCGCGCTGCTCGTCGGCGCTTCCCTGATCCTGCTGACCGCGTATTTCGGCGAGTCGCCGAGCAGCCCGCTGCA
>JALYXK010000323.1 GCA_030947145.1 Actinomycetota bacterium | reverse complement strand
GCGAACGAGCGGCCGGCGATCAGGCGCGTCGAGCCGCCGCCGCCGCCCAGCTTCACCAGGCGCAGGCCGGGCGCGGATTGGCGGACGTAGGCGCCGACCATGTCGACATAGCCTTGCCCGGTCGGGTGATTGCGCCCGGCGACGTCGGGCTGGGTGCCGGTCGCCAGCGAGTCTCCGAGCGACAGGTAATAGCGGGTCGGCGCAGGCGCGGCCCCCGCGGTGCCGGCGAGCAGCGACCCGATGACCAGTACGGAGCCCAGGACCCCTATGAGCGTTCGTACCGTACTCAGGCGCACCGAGTCACTGAACACCTCGGATCAGCCGCAGTTACGGTCCCCGGCGGCCGCGGACCACCCGCGGCTGGGCACTACAGTCGGCCGGGTGTCCGGGTTCGTCGTCGGCTTGGTCCTGGCGGTGGGCGCCTCGGTGGCGATCACCAGCGGGTTTCTGCTCCAGCACGCCGGAGTGGTGAAGCTTGCGCCGGTCACGCCACGGCGACCGCTGGTGAGCGCCCGCAGCCTGCTCGGTTCGCGAGCCTGGCGGTGGGGCCTGGCGCTCGGCGTGGGGGGATGGGGACTGCACGTCGTCGCGCTGTCCTTGAGCCCGCTGTCCCTGGTGCAGGCGTTCTACGCGGGGGGGCTCGCGCTGGCGGCGCCGATCGCGGCCGTGGGGTTCGGTCACCGTCTGGCCAGATCGGAGCGCCGGGCCATCGTGCTCATGGCGGGTGGACTGGTGATGCTGTCGTTGGGAATCGAAGGCTCCGGACGGCACGGGGCGTTCGGGGAGCTGCCGCTGACAAGCTTCCTCGTCGCCGACCTGGTCTGTGGGCTGGGGCTGGTGATGCTGGCCAGGGGTCGCGAACGCCCCGCCGCCCTTGGCCTGGCGTCGGGGGCCTTCTACGGAGCGACGGACACGGCGATCAAGGCACTGACGCACGTCGTCGATGCCCATGGGGCGCTCGCGGTCCTGGTCAGCCCCTGGCTCGCGTTCGCTGCCCTGGCCACGGGAGCGGGGTTCTTCGCGTTGCAACGCGGCCTGCAGACCGGACGCGCCCTGGCCGTCATCGGTCTGAACGCCGCCATTTCGATCGTGGTGTCCGTGGCTGCCGGTCTCGTCGTCTTCGGTGACCCGTTGGGCACGGGGTGGGTGCTGGTGTGCCTGCATCTTGCGGCGTTCGCGACGGTCGCGGTCGCGAGCTGGATGCTCGCGCCCCAGGCAATGCGCGAGACCCTCATCCAGACCTAACCGAACGACTCAATCGAGGGACTAGGGTTGGCACGTGGTCCTTCGCTCGTTGCTCCCAGCACCCGCGCATCCCGAGTAGTGCGACGGCCGACGCGGACGGCGCTCGGACTCGGCGGGGCGGCGATCGGGCTGCGTCTGTGGCGCAGGTACACGACCCCGTTTCCGTTCCGCCTGCGCCGCTGGATCAGCGTCGAGACGCCCGGCCTGTCAAGCGAGCGCCTGCGATCGCTGCTCGAGCCCCGGCCAGGCGAGCGCATGCTGGAGATCGGGCCCGGAATCGGGCTCTACTCGCTTCCCGCAGCCCGCTGGCTCGCCCCGAACGGCACCCTGGAGGTGCTCGACCTCCAGCCGGAGATGCTCGACGAGACGCTGGAGCGCGCCCGATCCGAAGGGCTCACCAACCTCACCGCCACCCAGGGCGACGCGCAGCAGCTTCCGTTCCCCGATGACACCTTCGACGCGGCCTTCGTGGTCACCGCGCTGGGGGAGATTCCAGACCAGGAAACCGCTCTGGGCGAGCTGCGCCGCGTGCTCAAGCCAAGCGGCCGGCTCGTTGTCGGCGAGCTCGTCATCGACCTGCACGGCATCCGCCTCCTGGCTCTCAGGGAGCGCGCGCAGCGCGCGGGCTTTCGCTTCGAGCGTCGCACCGGTCGGGGCCTCGCCTACTTCGCTCGCTTCGCCCCCGCTTGATGGGGCGCCTGGCCCGGGCTGTCTGCCGGCCTCGACTGATGGCCATGGCTGGAGCCGCCGCACTCGCCGGCGTGGCCGCAGGGCTGTGGTACCGGCGATATACGACGCCGTTCCCCTACGCGCAGCGCTGGATGCTCGACAAGGAGCTTCCCCACCTGACCCGCGAGCGGCTCTGCTCGCTGCTCGATCCCCGGCCGGGGGAACGCATCCTCGAGATCGGCCCCGGCACGGGTCTGTTCTCACTGCCCGTCGCCCGGCGCGTCGGACCCGGCGGCCGGCTCGAGGCCTTCGACATCCAGCAGGTCATGCTCGATCACACCCTTCGTAACGCGCACGCGGCAGGGATCGCGAACATCGGCGCCACATGCGGAGACGCCCGCCGGCTCCCATACCCCGACGCGCACTTCAACGCCGCGTACATGATGACGGTCCTCGGCGAGATCAACGACCAAGATCAAGCACTCACGGAACTTCGCCGCGTGCTCCGCTCCGACGGCCGGTTGGTGGTCGGCGAGTTCCTTGTCGACTGGCACGCCGTTTCACTCGGGGCGCTCACGCGCCGCGCCGCTCGCCATGGACTGCGTTACGCGCGACGACTCGGCCCACGCTATAGCTACCTAGCTCGCTTCGAGCCCCAACCCGGGTAGCGGGCGAGTGCGACCCGCAGCGCGTGAACCACGTCGTCCTGGTCGGCCTCGGTGATCTTCGGGCTGAGCGGCAGGCTGACGGTTCGCTGGGACATGTCGCTCGCCACGGGCAGGTCGTTGTCGACGATGGCGTAGCGGTCCCGATAGTAGGGGTGCTTGTGCACAGCCAGGTAGTGCACGCCCGCCCCGATGCGTCGCTTGACGAGGTGATCGAGGAGATCGTCCCGCGACAGCGGCGCGTCGTCTCCCAGCAGGACGGAATAGAGATGACGTGCGTGGCGGATGCGCGCTGGCCAGGGAGCAGGCGTCAGGAGCGGCAGATCGGCCAGCAGCGCGTCATAGCGGGCCCACAGCTGCGCTCTTCGCTCGATCCAGTCGTCGAGGCGCGGTAGCTGGTGTAGCCCGATCGCCGCGTGGATGTCGGTGAGGTTGAACT
>JALYXK010000298.1 GCA_030947145.1 Actinomycetota bacterium | reverse complement strand
ACCTCGGTGGGGTGCTCGACGCCGAGGGTGCCGAGAAGGCGGCGCGCTTCGTTCACTTCTGCAACGCGTTCGGCCTGCCGCTGATCGCGGTCGTCGACACGCCTGGCTTCATGCCGGGCTCCAAGCAGGAGCAGGCCGGGGTCATCCGCCACGGCGCCTCCCTGGTGCGCGCCTTCGCGGCCGCTCGGGTGCCCAAGCTGACCGTGGTCCTGCGCAAGTCCTACGGCGGTGCCTACATCACGATGAACTCACGTGACCTGGGGGCTGACCTGGTGCTCGCCTGGCCGGACGCCGAGCTCGGGATCATGAGCGCTCGGGCCGCGGTCGGGATCGTCCATGGACGCGAGCTGCGGGTGGCCGACGACGCCGAGGCGCAGCGCGCGCGCCTGGTGGACGCGTACGTGCACGATCACCTCCGGGCCGAGGCGGCCGCCGCCGCGGGCTTCGTCGACGAGATCATCGAGCCCGGCGAGACGCGGGCCCGGCTGGCCGGCGCGCTGCGGACGCTGGCAGGAGGGCGGTCTTGATTCTGGAGGGCAAGCGGCTGTTGATCACCGGCGTGATCACCAAGGACTCGATCGCCTATCACGCCGCCGAGCAGGCGCAACGGGAGGGTGCCGAGGTGCTTTTGACCAGCTTCGGCCGCGTGCGGCGGATGACCGAGCGCGCGGCGCAGCGGCTCCCCGAGCCGGCCGAGGTGCTCGAGCTCGACGTCAACAAGCCCGAGGACCTCGAGGCGCTGACCGAGTCGTTGCGCGAGCGCTGGGGCGACCTCGACGGCGCGCTGCACGCGATCGCCTTCGCGCCCGAGGATGCGCTCGGAGGGAAGTTCATGACCGCCCCGGCCCAGAGCGCGATGCAGGCGTTCCAGACCAGCGCGTTCTCGCTGAAGGCGCTGGGGGCCGCGGTGGCGCCGCTGATGCCGCGTGGCTCGAGCATCGTCGGTCTCGACTTCGATGCCAGCGTGGCCTGGCCGATCTACGACTGGATGGGCGTGGCCAAGGCCGCGCTGGAGTCGGTCTCCCGGTACCTCGCCCGCGATCTCGGGCCCGCGGGCATCCGGGTCAACCTGGTCAGCGCCGGACCGCTCGGCACCGTGGCCGCGCGCGGGATCCCCGGGTTCGGCCAGCTGGCCGACCTATGGCAGGCCCAGGCGCCCCTGGGCTGGGACGTCGAGGACGCGATTCCGGTGGCCCGGGCGATCTGCTTCCTGCTCTCCGACTATTCGCAGGCGATCAGCGGGGAGATCCTCCACGTGGATGGCGGCTTCCACGCCATCGGCGCTCCCAGCTAAGTTCAAATGTGGAGCGGCTGCTGGAAGTCGAAAGAAACGTCCGCGTGTGTGCGGTGCTCGGGGCGGTGGCGATCGCCTTCTCGAGCATCCTGGTCCGCCTGAGCCACGCCTCGCCGTCGACCGCGGCGATCTTCCGCTGCGCCTACGCGCTGCCCGTGCTCGGAGTGCTGGCGGCGCGCGAGGATCGCCGGCTCGGGTCGCGATCGTGGCGCGAGCGGCGCCCCGCCCTGCTCGCCGGGGGGTTCTTCGCCGCGGACCTGATCCTCTGGCACCACTCGATCGGCGACGTCGGCGCTGGGCTGGCCACGGTGCTGGCCAACGTGCAAGTCGTGCTCGTGCCCCTCGTCGCCTGGGCCCTGCTCAAGGAGGTGCCGAGCGGACGGGTGCTGGCCGCGCTGCCGATCGCCCTGCTCGGGGTGCTCCTGATCTCCGGCGCGCTGGAGCACGGTGCCTACGGGCGCAACCCGACCCGCGGCGCCATCTTCGGCCTCGGCGCCGGGGTGGCCTATGTCGGCTTCCTGCTGCTGTTGCGCCGCGGCGGCGCCGACCTGCGTCGCCCATCGGGGCCCTTGTTCGACGCCACGGCCACGGCCACGGTGCTGTGCGTGCTCGCCGGCCTGGTCATCGGCGACGCTCATCTGGTGCCTAAGTGGCCCGGGGCCACATGGCTGATTACGCTGGCTCTAACCTCGCAGGTCCTGGGCTGGCTGCTGATCACGGCTTCGCTGCCCCGGCTGCCGGCGGCGCTGACCTCGTTGCTGCTCACCGTCCAGCCGATCGGGTCGGTGGCCCTGGGCGCTCTCATATTCGGAGAGTCGCCGAGTTCGCTGCAGCTGGTCGGGGTGCTGGTCGTGCTGGGTGCCCTGGTGACCGCGACGCGACCGCAGAGCGGGCGCCCGGGCGGCGGGGCGCCGCGCCGGCGCCTCTGGATTCGCGGGCCCCTACCGGAACAGGTCGTCTGACTGGGCCCTGATCAGCGCCGCCGCGCCCGGTCCGTCCTCCGCGGTGACGTGGCGCTCAACGCCGCCCACGACCACGACCGGCTGGCGGGCGTCCTTGGCCCGGGCCAGGTCGGCGACCGCCGCGAGCTGATCGGCCACCGCGATCAGCGTCGCCTGCAGCTCGCGACCGGCGTAATCCGGACGCCCGCGCCAGTCCTCCACCGGCGCCAACCCGGCGCAGCCGATCGCCACGTCGCACTGTCCGACCCGCCAGGCGCGCCCGAACGAGTCGGTGATCACCACGGCGGTCACCGCGCCGGTGAGCTCGCGCAGCCGCGCCCGCAGGGACCGCGCCGAGGCGTCTGGGTCACGCGGGAGGGTGAGCACGGTGTCCTCGCCGGGGACGTTGGAGGCATCGACACCGGCATTGGCGCAGACGAACCCGTGGTGGGTCTGGCTGATGATGACCCCGCGCGAAGCGCGGATCACCGTGCGCGACTCGTCCAGCACGACCTGGACCAGCCGCGGATCCTTGTCCTGCTCGCGGGCCAGGGCGACGGCTTCGGGCCCGGGCTGGACGTCCGGCAGGCGCCGGACGCGTCCCTCGGCCTTGGACACCACCTTGTGGGCGATCACCACCACGGCCCCGTCGCCCAGGCCCGGAGACCGCCCGGATCCTTCCAGCGCCGGCACGATCAGCTCCGCGAGGTCGTCGCCCGCTTCGATCTCGGGCAACCCCCGCACTGGAAAGGCCGAGATCACGGGCCCTAGATCTGGCTGCGGGTGAGCTGGTTCAGCATCCCGCGGGTGTGAGCCGCGCCCCCGTGGCTGGCGGCGAGCGCGAGCCGCAGCGCGGCGAGGTCATCGGGGGTGTCGACGTCGAGCGCCAGCGACGGCACCTCGACCACCTCGGGGGCACAGCCCTCGGCCTGGGCGTTGGCGACGTGGCGGGCCCGGCTGCCCGGCCCGAAGGAGGGCTTCAGCGCCTCCGGAGGCGTCAGCAGCAGCGCGTTGGTGCCGGTGCCGTGGCGATCGGGGACGATCAGGGCCGAATGCTGCGCGACGGGCCGCGCCACGAGCTGGTCGATCTGCTCGGGGTCGAGCAGGGGGCAGTCTCCGGGCACCAGCAGGACGCGCTCGGCGCCCGACTCGAGCGCTTGGCCGATCCCCAGGAGCGCCGCCTCGCTGTGACCGAGGGCGTCGTCCTCGAGCACGGTCGCGCCGTGACCGCCGGCGATGCGCTGCGCCCCGTGGTCGCCGCTGACCACCAGGATCCCGGCGATCGAATTGGCCCGCCGCAGGGCGATCAGGACGTCGGAGAACATCGCCTCGGCCAGGGCCCGTCGGGGCCCGGGAGTGAGCTCGTCGGAGAGACGCTGCTTAGCCTCGGAAAAGCTCTTGATGGGAAGAATTGCCAGTGTCGACATCGGCGGCGAACGCTACCCGCTATCGCAGCGAGAGCGCGAAGCGGAGCGTCTCCTCGGCCAGCCGGCGACGAGCGTCCGGGCCGTCCATCAGGACCTCGGTCTTCAGCACAACCGTCGCCTCGGTGGGCTCGTCGGCCACCAGCCCGTCGAGCAATCCGGCATAGGCGGCGGCGATCCCAGCGCTGCTCAGCGAATGCCCGGCCCATGCCATGAACGCCGCGGTCGGGCCCTTCAGCACCTCGCCGCGATGCAGCGGGCTGACCGCGACCAGTGGACAGCTCCGCTGCACCAGCGCCCGTCGCAGCTCAGGGACCGCCAGCATCGGGCCGATCGAGATCAGCGGGTTCGACGGACCGATCACGATCGCCCGGGCGGTGGCGATCGCCTCCAGCACCTCCGGCGGGGCCGTGGCCCCCGCGGCCCCGCGGAAGTCGACGTCCTGCACGGGTCCGCGCCCGCCGGCCTTGATCATGAACTCCTGAAACGGCAGCCAGCGCTCGCCGGCCATCACCCGGGTGCGGACCGGCAGGTCGCTCATCGGCAGGACCCGCGCCGAGACGTTCAGGGCTTTGGTCAGCGCGGCGAGCGTCTCGGTCAGGCGGGCGCCCTCGCCGAGCGCCCGGGCGCGCTCGATCCCGATCGCCAGGTCGCGATCGCCGAGGTTGAACCACACCTCCACGCCGAGCTCGCGCAGTCCCTCCATCACGTGGAAGCTGTCGCCGGCCAGACCCCAGCCGCGCTCGTCGATCCGGTCGGCCAGCCAGAACGTCACCAGGTCCGGATCCGGCGAGACGTAAGCGCCGTAGATCTCGATGTCGTCACCGGTGTTGGCGATCACCACGAGCTCGTCGGCAGCGACGACATCGAGCATTCCCCGGGCGAGCTTGGCCCCACCGGTGCCGCCGGCCAGGACGACCACCGGCGCGTTCAAGCGGCCTCACCGGTCAGGGTCCAGACGCGTCTCAGCACCGACGGGGAGTGTAGGAGGCGACCGCCGCCCGGTCCGCAGCTCGGGGCACTAAGGTGGTTCTCATGAGACGCCGGAGCGGCCAGCTGTGTGCTCTGCTCGCGGCCCTGGGCGGGGTGGGCGCGCTCGGCCTAACCGGGGCCGTCGCGAGCCCACCGGCGCCCACCCCGTTCCGGGTGCGCTCGGCTTCGCTGACCCAGCATGGCCAGCAGCTCACCTGGCGAGTAAAACTCGATCATGGCTTTTCCGCGACCAGGCTGAGGCGGGCGCGGCGGTCGCTGTGCCTGCTGGTCGAGCGGGCGGGCAACTCCAGTGTGTCCGGGGCGCTCTGCGTGGTCCCGGGACGGCATGCCGCCATGCTCGTCTACCAGTCGGTGACCGCGCGGGGGAGAGGGCGAGGTCACCGGATCGCTGCCTCGATCTCGCGTTCGGGCCCGGACGGCCTGACCGCCAGCTTCCTGCCCGCGGCGATCGACACGTCGTATGCCCGGATGCGCTGGCAGGTGCTGAGCACGCTGCGGGCGCCCGGGTGCGTCCCGGCGCGCCCAGCCAGCCGGCTCGGGTGCACCTCGACGTTTCCGACCAGGCCGGCGCTGGCCAAGCTCCACACGCCGGTCCCGGTCGGCTGCGTGCCCAGCGGGCCGGCCTTCGTCGACAGCGGCTCGAGCCGGGTCCACCAGATCGCGTTGACCTTCGACGACGGGCCCTGGTACGACACGCCGCAGTTCCTGAACATCCTCGAGCGCGATCACGTGCCAGCGACCTTCTTCCATATCGGCGAGCAGGAGAGCCAGTACGGCTCGGTCGACCGGCGGATCCTGGCCGACGGCGACATGATCGGCGACCACACCGAGACCCACGCCGATGTTGCCGGCGCAGGCTCGCTCGCCCGAAGCGAGATCGCCACCGCCGCCGCGGCGATCCGGCGGGCCACCGGCGGCTTCACCCCGTGCCTGTTCCGTGCCCCGGGAGGCGCGGTCAGCCCTGCACTGGTCTCGCTGGCCCGCTCGATGGGCTTCACCACGATCCAGTGGGACATCGACCCGCGCGACTGGGCGCGGCCCGGTGCGGGCGCGATCTACGGCAACGTGATCGCCAACGCCCACAACGGGGCGATCGTGATCCAGCACGACGGCGGCGGCGACCGTTCGGAGACCCTGGCCGCGCTGCCTCGGGAGATCGCCACGCTGCGCGGCCGGGGATACCAGTTTGTGACGGTCACTCAGTTGCTCGGCCAGCGCGTCATCTACAAGTAGGCCGGCGGAGGCTGAGGCGCTCAGGCTCGGCCAAGCAGGCGGCGGGCCGAGGTGTGCTGCCGCGGCGGGGCGGGCTCCATTCGCGCAAGGTAGCCGTCGATCGCGTCGGTGAGCAGCAGGCCGATCTCCACGATACCGTCGGGCGCAGCGCTCTGCGGCGAATCGCCCGTGTCGGTGGCCTGATGGGAGTTGGGTACCAGGCCACGCCGATCCAGGCATCCCACGGCAATCGACGGCACGCCGGCCAGCCGGGCCGGGAGCGCGGGAGAGCTCCCGCGGCCACGGGCCGGCGCGAGCTCCAGGCCGGGATCCTCCTCGGCCATCCGCCGGCAGAGATCGCGCAACTCGGCGAAGTGACGCACCGGCACCAGCGCGCCGTCGCTCTGCCACCAGCGCGGTTGCCCGGCGGCGCACGCCCCGATCCCGACCACCACCGAATTGTCGGCCCTCAGAACCCCCCGGCGGCGGCGCAGGTACCGGCGCAGGCCGATGCCCGACCCGTCGCCGGCGCCGGTCAGAACAACCTCGACGGCGGCCTCCAGCGGCGGCGCGGCATCCAGCGCGCGGGCGATGTAGATCACCGCGGCGACGCCGCTCCCGTTGTCCGCGGCGGCGGGACCGAACTCGGAGCTGGCCAGCTCGAGCAGGATCGCCAGCGCCAGCACGAGCGCGACCGTCGGCACCAGCTGGGCCACGCCGATCGCGCTGCCGTGCTGGCCCCCGAGCCGGAGCAACGCGGTCACCAGCATCCAGACGAGGAAGATGGCCAGCCAACCGATCCAGCCGGGTCCGAGGCCTCCGGTCAGCCGGCGGGCCGGCGCGAGCACCGCGCGCGAGCGGTCGCGGTAGGCCAGGCCGAGCCGGCCGGCGTCGTAATTCGCGGTGAGGACCAGGCGCACCCGCTTGTCCCGCGTCTCGCGCGGCGGCAGCCCGATCACGTTCTGGCTGGCCCGCTCAGGGGTCAGCAGGCGCCCCAAAGAGGACCCGAACAAGCCATCGGAGATCAGCGACAGCAGCGCCACCAGGATCATAGCGCCGCCGACCCGCGGCGAGTGGACGCTGAGCAGGCTCCCAGCCAGCCCGAGGGCGACATGCCAGGCGTTGGCCAAGGCCCAGTTCGGCCGGCACCAGAACGGCTCGATCGCTACTTCCCGTCCGGCGTCCTGCAGTTCGGCGGCCAGCCATCGGGCCGTGCGGAGCTCGGCGTCGCTGCCCGCCCCGCGCCGGTCGAACGCGGCGAGCCGCGAGGCGGTCTCGGTGGGGTGCATGCGGCGGATCATGGCAATTACGTCCCCGCGCCGCCCCGGTCCATCCGCTAAAAACGACCGATGACCCCGATCGAAGAGCGCGCCCTGCTGGCCATCGCCTACGAGGCCGCCACCGCCGCGGCCGGCGAGTTGCTGCGCCGCTTCGGCCGTCACCAGGATGGCGTGCGGTCCAAGAGCACGCCAACCGACCTCGTCTCCGAGGCGGACCTGGCGGCCGAGGCGGCGATCCGCTCGGTGCTCGCCGCGCGCCGTCCGAACGATTCGATCCTCGGCGAGGAGGGCGGCGCCACCGGGGAGGGAAAGCTGCGCTGGGTCGTCGATCCGCTCGACGGCACGGTCAACTTCCTGTTCGGCAACCCCCAGTTCGCCGTCAGCGTCGCCTGCGAGGACGGCACCGGGAGGGTGGCCGGCGTGGTGCTGGACCCGGTCCGTGCGGAGTGCTTCGCCGCCATGCGAACCGGAATTCCCACGCTCGGCCGCGACCTCGACGGAGCGCCGATCCGCGGCTCGACCTGCGACCGTCTGGAGTCTGCGATGGTGGCCACCGGCTTCGCCTACGACGCCGGGATGCGGGTCCGTCAGGCCGAGGTGGTGGCTCGGGTCCTGCCTCGCGCTCGCGACATCCGCCGCGCGGGCGCCGCCGCGCTTGACCTGGCCTGGTGCGCCTGTGGCCGCTACGACGCCTACTACGAGCGCGGGCTGCACGAGTGGGACCTCGCCGCCGGCGCGTTGATCTGCGAGCGGGCCGGGCTGGCGGTCCGCCGGTTGGCCGCCGACGGCCAGGATCCGTCGGGGCTCGTGGTGGCGCCGCCCGGGTTGATCGACGAGCTGCTCGAGCTCGTCGGCTGAGGGGCCTTCGGCCCTGGCGAGAATGGCGGCTTCGCCGCTGGCGAGAATTCGCTGGCGCGAATTCTCGGGGGCTTTCGGGCCTGGCGCTTACAATCGCCCGGCCGGCACTAGCGGCGGTGGCGAAATGGTAAACGCGATGGCCTCAAAAGCCATTGTCCGAAAGGACTTGTGGGTTCGAGTCCCACCCGCCGTACTGCACCCTGCCGCGCGCGGATTACGCCGCGGCGGGCTCGGGCGGTGAGGACTTCGGGCGCTTGCCGCTACGTCGGCGCTTGGCCTCCTCTTCGGGAACCTCGACCTCGACATTCCAGCCCTGGGAGAAGCCGCGCATCGCGAAGATGATCAGCAGCACCTGCACCGGGGCGAGCAGCAGCGTGAAGAGCCCGAGGGTCTCCGGCGTGAGTCCCTTGCCCCCGAACAACATCTTCGGATCCGCGAAGCCGGTGTGGCCGCGGTCGAACCAGCTGGTGCCCGAGGCGCCCAGTCCGGCGATCAGCGCGATGATGAGCAACAGGACGGCGAGCGCCGCCGCAATCGGCAGGAGGCCCCGAGCCCAGCGCGAGATGTAGAACGCGACCAGGAGGTAAACCAGACACCAGGCGAAGTTGACGGGCTTCAGGCCCTGCAGCTTGCTCCACCCGCCGATGGTCACGATCAGCATCAGGGCCACCGAGACCAGCAGGATCAGCACGACGATGCCCTTGGTGGCTTTGCTCGTCGCCTTATCCCGGTTCGGGTAGATGACCGTGTAGCCAGGCTGGAGGTTTCGTTCCTGCGGCACAGCGCGGACCATACAATCTGGCGCAGTCACGTGCAGCACTTTCCCGCGGGCGTGGCGAAATTGGCAGACGCGCCGGCTTTAGGTGCCGGTGGGCTTAGCTCATGGGGGTTCGAGTCCCTCCGCCCGCATTTGCACTAATTCACAGGGGAGACAGGACTCGAACCTGCAACCCCCGGTTTTGGAGACCG
>JALYXK010000293.1 GCA_030947145.1 Actinomycetota bacterium | reverse complement strand
CACGTAGGCATCGACCGCATCGCGGTCATAGCCCCTGAGCACGACGGGGAAGTCGGCGTCGGCGGCGATCGCCACCGCATCGTCCGACAACGTGGTCAGCGGCGCGGTGATCTCCTGGAGCAGTGCGTGCTCGCGGGCGGCGGGGCTCTGATCGGGCATGCCCCCACGTTACCCCTTCGCCCACCCGACGTCACCAGCGCGGCCCCGCCCGCAACCAATCCTGCGCCGGTCTGCGCTCATACAATGCTCTACGTGTCGGAGACCCCATCCCCCCGCCTTCCCGAGCCCGACCGTCCCTGGATGATGCGGACCTACGCCGGGCACTCCGATGCCCAGCGCTCCAACGAGCTCTATCGCCGGAATCTGGAAAAGGGCCAGACGGGCCTGTCGGTCGCCTTCGACCTCCCCACCCAGACCGGCTATGACCCTGATCACGAGCTGGCCCGGGGCGAGGTCGGCAAGGTCGGGGTCTCGATCGCCCATCGCGGCGACATGCGCGCGCTGCTGCACGGAATCCCGCTCGACCAGATGAACACCTCGATGACCATCAACGCCACCGCAGCGTGGCTGCTGGCGCTCTACATCGTCGCCGCCGAAGATGAGGGGATTCCGCAGGACAAGCTTCAAGTAACCACCCAGAACGACATTCTCAAGGAGTATCTGAGCCGCGGCACCTACGCGTTTCCGCCCGGGCCGAGCCTGCGCCTGATCGCCGACACGATCGCCTACACGGTCAAGCACGTCCCCAAGTGGAACCCGATCAACATCTGCTCCTATCACCTGCAGGAGGCGGGCGCGACCCCGGTCCAGGAGATCGCCTACGCGATGAGCAACGCGATCGCCGTGCTCGACGCGGTCCGCGAGCGAGTGGGCACCGCCGGCGCAGCCGGGGGTCCGGAGCTGATGGGCGAGGTATTCGGGCGAATCTCGTTCTTTGTCAACGCCGGGGTCCGGTTCATCGAGGAGCACGCCAAACTCCGAGCGATGTCAGCGCTGTGGGATCAGCTCGGCCGCGACCGCTACGGCGTCCAGGACGAGAAGCACCGCCGCTTCCGCTACGGGGTGCAGGTCAACTCCCTCGGCCTGACCGAGGGGCAGCCCGAGAACAATGTCTACCGGATCGCCCTCGAGGCGCTGGCTGTGACGCTCGGCCGGGGCGCCCGGGCTCGGGCGATTCAGCTGCCCGCCTGGAACGAGGCGCTGGGGCTTCCGCGCGCCTGGGACCAGCAGTGGTCGCTTCGGCTCCAGCAGATCCTGGCGTTCGAAACCGATCTGCTCGAGTACCCCGACATCTTCGAGGGCTCGACCGTAATGGAAGACCTGGTGGAGGAGCTCACCCAGGGCGCGCGCGACGAGATGGCCCACGTGGCCGAGCTCGGAGGAGCGGTCGAGGCCGTGGACTACATGAAGTCCTCGCTGGTCGAGTCACATCGCGAGCGCTGGCGCCGGATCGAGTCCGGGGAGCTGACCGTCGTCGGGCTCAACCGCTTCACCTCGACCGAGCCCTCCCCGCTCACCCGGGACGCCGATGGCGGCATCCTGGTCGTCGATGTTGAGGTCGAGCAGCGCCAGCGGGACGCCCTCGAGCGCTGGCGCGAGCAGCGCGATCAGGCCAGCGTCGACGCGGCGCTGACGGAGCTCGCGCGGGTCGCCCGCGACGAGTCGGGCAACATCATGCCCGCCACGATCGCCGCCGCCCGGGCCGGAGCCACCACCGGCGAGTGGTCCCAGACCCTCCGCGACGCGTTCGGCGAGTACCGCGCGCCGACCGGGGTGGGCGACGCCGCAGCGGTCTCCAGCGAGGCCGTGGCCGAGTTGCGCGACGAGGTCGAGCGCCTTAGCGATGCGCTGGGCCGCCGGCTCAAGTTCCTGGTCGGCAAGCCCGGCCTCGACGGCCATTCCAACGGCGCGGAGCAGATCGCCGTGCGGGCGCGGGACGCCGGCATGGACGTCGTCTACGAGGGGATCCGGCTGACGCCGGCCCAGATCGCCACCTCCGCCGCCCAGGAGGGCGTGCACGTGATCGGGCTCTCGATCCTCTCGGGCTCGCACCGTGAGCTGATTCCGGCCGTGCTGGCCGCCCTGGGCGAGGCGGGCGCCGGCGAGGTGCCGGTGGTGGTCGGCGGGATCATCCCCGATGCCGACGCGGCCAAGCTCCGCGAGGCCGGCGTCGCTGCCGTCTACACGCCGAAGGACTGGGATCTCAACCGGATGATGCGCGACATCATCGCTCTGGTCGCGGAGCGCAAGGGCATCGATACCCCCGCCCCGGCTTGAGCCCGGCCGCCGGAGACGGCGCCGAGCTCGGACGGCGCCTGCGCGAGCGCGATCTGAGCGCGGCGCCGGCGGCGCTCAACCTGATGGAGAGCCGCACGCCGGCCGACCGGGGCCAGGCGGCGTCACTGCTCCAGGCCGTCTCGCCGGCGGAGCTCGGTGGCGAGGCGCCGGCTCACATCGTCGGCATCACCGGGCCGCCCGGGGTCGGCAAGTCCTCGCTGCTGTCGCGACTGGTGGCCGGGTGGCGGGGGCGCGAGCGCTCGGTCGCCGTCCTCGCCGTCGATCCGTCATCCCGGCGCTCGGGCGGTTCGCTGCTCGGAGACCGAGCCCGGATCGAGGTCGACCCCGCCGACCGGGCGGTGTTCATCCGCTCCACCGCCGCCGGCCAGCGGCTGGGCGGGCTGGCCCCGGCCACCCGGGCCGCCAGCAGCGCCCTGGCCGCTGCCTTCGACCTCGTGGTCATCGAGACGGTCGGCGTGGGCCAGTCCGAGACCGACGTGGCGGAGGTGGCGGACACCGTCGCGGTGGTCGTCCAGCCCGGCTCCGGCGACATCCTGCAGTTTCTCAAGGCGGGGATCATGGAGGTGCCCGACGTCCTGGTGGTCACCAAGGCTGATCTGGGCCGGGTCGCCACCCGGGCGATCTCGGACCTGAACGCCGCGCTGCGGGCGCTGGGCGCCGCCGACACCGCGGTGCTGGCCGTCTCATCGGTGCCGCCCGTCTCGGGAATCGAGGAGCTGCTGGACGCGCTCGAGGCGCACCGCAGCGCTCTGGACGTCGGCGTCCGGCGTCTGGAGGCCCGGCGCGCCCACGCGCTGGCCGATTTCGCCGCCGAATATGGTGATCGGGGCATGCGGGCCGTCGGAGGCTGGCGCGCGGCGGAGCGCTACCTGGCCACGCAGGACCCCGGACTCGATGCCCCGGCGCTGAACCGCGTTCTGGAGCAGCGCGTGGCCGCCCAGGAAACCTGAGCCAGCGGCTCGGTCAGGCACAATCGGTTCAGTGCGCCTCGACCTGGCGATCATCTTCGCTGCGTTTGTGGCGGCCAGCGCGCTGGCCGGCGCGCTCGGCGCGATCAACCTCGGTACCGCGCTCGCCTTCGGCCAGATCGCCTTCGCCCTGGCCGTCGTGTTCGTAATGGTGAAGCGGCCGTAGCCTCGTGGCGCGAATCGTCCTGCCCGGCGAGCCGCTCGGGGACGGCCAGACCGCGCTGCGGCCCTGGCGCGACGCCGACATCCCGGCGCTGACCATGGCCTGCCAGGACCCGGAGATCCCCCGCTGGACCCGGGTTCCCACGCCCTACCGCGAGACCGACGCCCGCGCGTACATGCTCCAGCGCTACGAAGCCATCCATGCCGGAGTGATGGCGCCATTTGCGATCATCGACGCCGCCGACGGGCGGCTGCTCGGCTCGATCTCCCTGATGCGATTCGCCTGGGAGCACGCCCGCGGCGAGGTCGGCTACTGGCTGGCCGGCGACGCCCGCGGGCGGGGACATGCGACCCGCGCCGTCCGGGCGATCTGCGCGTGGGGCTTTGCCGCACTCAGGCTCGAGCGGATCGATCTGCTCGCCTCCACCGGCAACCTCGCCTCGCAGCGCGTGGCCGAGCGCGCCGGGTTCAAGCGGGAGGCGGTCTTCCGATCGCACACCCGCGGCTCGGCGGGCCGCGAGGACATGGTGGCCTACGGCCTGCTGGCCGTGGAAT
>JALYXK010000283.1 GCA_030947145.1 Actinomycetota bacterium | reverse complement strand
CCTCGGGCCTGATTTCCCGGCCGCTGGTCACGGCTCCCATCGCTGGTTGATCTCTGGCCAGGTCGGGGCCGGGCCGGGCAGGGCGTCCTCCTGACCAGCGCGCATCCCGTCGAGGATCAGCGCCAGGCAGCGGCGGCGCAGCTGCTGGGTCCGTTGCCGATCTGAGAGCTTGACCGCCGCCACGACCTCGAACACCAGCGAGAGGTCGTGAACCTCGACGTCGGGTCGCAGAACGCGGCGGATCCGCTCGAAGAATCGGTGAGCGAGCTGGTTGGCCCGCTCGGCCAGGGCGAACATCTCCTCGGTGGGCGTGAAACTGCCGGCCAGCGCCAGCGTCAGCGAGCTCGTGTCGGCGTCGACCAGCCGATTCATGTACCCGGTGAACGCGGCCCACGGGTCCGCGTCCGGCTCGGCCAGCGCGGCCTCGGTCTCATCGAAAAACCGCTGCAGCCCGTCGTGGCAGAGCCGGCGCAGGAGCTCTTCCTTGCTGCCGTAGCGCGTGTAGAGGGCGCTGATCCCGACTCCGGCCTGCTGGGCCACCGCGGTGATCGGCGCGCCCGGATCGGCCAGGAACACCGCCCGGGCCGCCTTCAGGATCAGCGTGTCGTTCCTGGCCGCCTGGGCGCGGCGGCCGGATAGCGGGAGACCTTCCGCGAAGGGCACGACGTTAAATCTACTACCGGAACAAAGCATTCCGTTCTGATCTGATTCGCACCGAAGCCGAGTCGCGGCCCGCCCATGGTCCGCATTTGGCAACCTCTGGGGTATCCGCTTCCGCCGAGACGGCTCACGCCGCGACACATCACGCCGCCATCTGACTCCGAGCCTGGGGGTTCACGACATGGCGATCGACCTGGGCACCGCCAATACGCTGGTCTACGTGGGGGGGCGGGGCATCGTCGTGTCCGAGCCCTCGGTAGTTGCCTCCGACCTGGAGACGGGACAGGTTCACGCCGTCGGCGCCGAAGCCGAGCGGATGATCGGCCGCACTCCGGCGACGATCTCGGCTACGCGCCCGCTGCGCCACGGGGTGATCGCCGACTTCGAGGTTACCGAGGCGATGCTCAGATATTTCATCCGCCGCGTGATCGACCGCCGCACCGTCCACCCGCGCCTGATCGTGTGTGCGCCCTCCGGGGTCACCGAGGTGGAAAAACGCGCGGTGGAGGAGGCCTCGCTGGCCGCCGGCGCGCGTCGGGTGCACCTGATCGAGGAGCCGATCGCCGCCGCGATCGGAGCCGGCGTGGCGATCGAGGAGCCGATTGGCCGGATGGTCGTCGACGTCGGCGGCGGCACCAGCGAAGTGGCCGTGATCTCGCTCGGGGGGATCGTGATCGCCCGGTCGGTCCGCGTCGGCGGATACGAGATGGACGAGGCGATCACTCACTACCTCCGGAGCGTGCACAAGCTGGCGATCGGCTCCCGCACCGCGGAGATGATCAAGATCGCGGTCGGCTCGGTGGCCCCGCTGCACCCCGAGGAGACGACCGAGGTGCGCGGACGTCATCTGATCACCGGGCTGCCGACCGCCGTCCAGCTGCGCAGCGAGGAGGTACGCGAAGCCATCGCTCTGCCGGTTCGCGAGATCCTCAAGGCGATCCGCGACACGCTCGAGGAGACCCCGCCCGAGCTGGCCAGCGACATCGCCCGCGACGGGATCCTGCTGGCCGGCGGCGGCACGCTGATGCGCGGCTTCCCCGAACGCGTGGCCGCGGAGACCGGGATGCCGGTGTTCCGCGCCGATTCACCGCTCACCTGCGTGGCGTTCGGCTCGGGGCAGGCGCTCGACCATTTCGACCGGCTGAGCTCGCGCAGCGGCAAGCACCGGGCCGCGATCACGCCGGATTGGCGGACCACGGCGTGAAAGTGGAATTCGCTGGCGCGAATTCCATTGGGAGTCGGCCTAGGAGTCAATCTCCCCCGTAACCCCCGCATTTGCCGAACTCCCGAGTTGTTTAGCCGGCTATTTATGGGTGATGCCGACGATCCCGGCGCAGACCCAGTTCGACGCTCCCGCGCCGCCATTCCAGATCCGCGAGGCGACGGCGTCCTGCTCGGACTTCCCGGCCAGGTAGGCGGCGGGTCCGCTACCGCCGAACAGCTTCCAGGTGCCCGGGAGGATCTGGTAGTAGCCGGAGGCGCCGGCGCTGTTGGGCGTGAGGTTCTGGCCGCCGGACTCACACAGCACGATCGCGTAGGGGATCGCCCAACCGCCCGACGGACCGAAGCTCGGCCCCACCGGGGTCGGGGTCCCGGAGGACCCAGACGTGCCCGACGCCGTCGGC
>JALYXK010000050.1 GCA_030947145.1 Actinomycetota bacterium | reverse complement strand
GAGCAGGGTGACGACGCTGCGCCCGGCGGCGGCCCAGGCCGGCCAGGCCGCGCCGAGCACCGGAATCGCCACGCTGGCCAGCCAGCCCGCGAGCAGCGGCAGGACGAGCTCACCGCCCGGCGGCGGCTCGTTCAGCAGCGTCAGCAGACGGTCCGAGGGCCCGCTGGTGGCCAGCGCGCCCAGTAGACAACCCACCGTCGCGGCGGGCACGGCGACCAGCAGCGCCTCGACCGCCAGGGCGAGCACCACCTGCCCGCGCGTGGCGCCAACGGCGCGGCGCACGCCGATCGCCCCCAGCCGCCGTTGGACCTCGGCCCGGGCCGAGGCGGCTAGCATCACCCCCGCGGTCACCAGCGCGATCACCGACAGGGCGACGAGTAGGTCGATCACGATCCCGGCCGCTTGGTCGAGCAGCACGTGTACGCCGGCTCGGGTGGCGAAGCGGATGTCGCGCAGGCCGAAGCTGGTATCGCGGGCCTGGACCAGGACCTCACTGAGATAGCGGTTATTCCGCAGCCAGATCTCGGCCAGGTTCACGCGGGGGACGCGATCGGCGCCAAAGCGCGCATTGATCGCCGCGAGCGTGATGTAGAAGCGGGGCTTGGCCAGCGGGTAGCCCACATTGTCCGGTGACTCCACGAGGCCGGCCACGCGTTGCGGTCCGAGCCCCTCGGTGTACAGCGTGCTGCCCGGGTGCAGGCCCCAGGCCTGCGCGAACGCCAGCTCGACGAGCACGCCTGAGCTCGCGCCGGTCAAGCCGCGGCCGGCCACGACCGCGTAGCCGCGGCGGGGAGCGGGGGATAGGACCTCCACGACCGCGTCGCCCCGGTGGTGCCCGTTCGCGCCGATCTCGATGTTGGTGAACTCCGAGCGCGTGGCGAACCCGGAGACGTCCGGTAGCGACTGGATCCGGCTGGCCACCTTGCGCTCTGACTCGGGATCAAAGCGGACGATGACATCCGGCAGGTCCGCCGCCCGGGCGGCCCGGTCGAAACCCCGGCCGAGACCGTCGCCGACCACCAGCGCGGCCGACAGCATCGCGGCCGCCAGCGCGATGCCGATCGCGCTGAGAAACGTCCGCCGCCGCCTCAGCCCCAGCCCGCGGCGGGCCTGGCTGAGCGCCGCTCGCGTCGCGCTCACCCGCCGGGCTCCACCGGGATGCGACTCTGGCCGAGCACCGCCTCCAGCCGGCCACCCTCGAGGGTGAGGACCCGGTCGGCGAGTGCTGCCGCGTCATTCTCGTGGGTGACGATCACCACCGCCCGCCCCGGCATGGCCCGCAGCAGCTCGAGCACCGCCGTGCCGTTCTCGCGATCGAGGCTCCCGGTCGGCTCATCGGCCAGGACCACGCTCGGATCGTTGACCAGCGCGCGGGCCAGCGCGAATCGTTGCTGTTCGCCGCCGGAGAGCTCGTGAGGCAGGTGGTCGGCCACGTGGCTCACCCCGAGCTCCTCGATCAGCGCGGCGGCCCGCCGGACACCGCCGGGCGGCGCTCCGGGCAGTCGCGCCGGGAGCAGCACGTTCTCGGCCCCGCTGAGCTCCTCGATCAGGTGAAACTGCTGAAACACGAAGCCGATGTGGCGCAGTCGCATTCGGGCCAGCGCGCGGGCGCCGCGGCCGGTGAGACGCTCTCCGGCCACCAGGATCTCGCCCTGGTCGGGTGCGTCCAGGCCCCCCAGGAGATGCAACAGCGTCGACTTGCCGCTGCCCGAGCGACCCAGCACGGCAACCACCTCGTCGACCTCGACCGAGAGGGTCGCGCCGTCCAGTACGAGCCGTCTGCCGCGTCCGGCGCCGACGCTCTTGGTCAGGCCATCGGCGGACAGCACGGGCACCATCCCAAAATAGCCGAGCGTGATGGCGGGTCGAGTCGGTGGCGAGAGCGTGTTCAGCGTCGGTTAATAGTCGGGCGGCGCGGGCAAGCGCGACCCTGCCTATGGGGACTCCGTTTCCGTCGATTTCTTACCGTTGGCGTCAGGCTTCGCGGACCAGCGCGGCGATATCGATCGCATTCGCCATCCGCTGGTAGCCGGCGCTGTCCGGATGCAGGTGGTCGCCGTGGTCCCAGACCGAGTTCAGTTTGGCCGCATCGGCCCGGTCGGCCAGCACGGTGGCGAAGTCGATCACGCCGTCAAAGGCGCCACCGGTGCGGATCCAGTGGTTGACCGCGCCCCGCTTGGCCTCGCCCGCCGCGGTCCAGTACTTGGCGCCCTTGAACGGGGTCAGCGTGGCACCGAAGATCTTCAGGCCATCGGCGTGGGCCTGCGCGATCAGCAGCTCGTCTCCGGCGATGATCTCGGCGGCCGTGACGCCGGCGCGCGGCTTGGCCCTGCCGTCCAGATGGGCGCTGAAGCCGATGTCGTTGACGCCCTCCAGCAGGATCACCTCGCGGACGCCGGCCCGCCCGGCGACGTCGCGCTGGAACCGCGCGACCGCGTTGACGCCACAGCAGGGCGAATCGTTGAGCACGCGGTTGCCGCCGATGCCCTCGTCGACCACGCCGAGCGTCGGGCCGGCCCGGGCCTGGAGTCGCCGGGCCAGATCGTTGGGGTAGCGCGTGTCGCCGCCGAGGCTCGAGCCGACGCCGTCGGTGATCGAGTCGCCCAGGGTCACCACCGAGCCGATGTCGCGCCGGGGCGCGAGCACGTCGATGCCGTCCAGGAAGTACCAGGACCGGGTCTGCGTGGTGAACCCGGCGGAGTCGAGGGCGGCCGCCCGGTTGCCGGAGGCCGCGTAGTTGGTCTGCGCGGCGACGACGTGTTCGGTCGCCGGACCCGTCGGCACCGGGAGATACAGGCTGGCTGCCAGCCTCTGCAGGGGCTTGACGTTGAACTTGACCGGGTCGCTGAGCGCCTCGGCGCCGGGCGGGATCAGCACCGAGCGCCGCGCGCCGAACCTCAGCACCCGATTACTGCCCGGGAGCACCGCCGCGCCGGCGCCCGCCGCTCCGATCGCGGCGGCGCCGACCAGCAGGGGCTTGACGCCGAAGGTGTTGCTGACCCGGATCCTGACCATGGTGCCGCCGATGCTGGTGAAGGCGATCTGGCGGATCGTGGCCCGGTCGAAGCCCCGCGCCGAGAGGTTGGTGGCGATGGCGCGCTGGGGGGCTGCGCCCCAGGTGGCGATCCAGTTCGGGGCGCCCGCGCCGCCGGTGACGCGAGGGCCGGCGGAGCCCTTGACCACGGGCGGGACGTACGGGTGCCGGCCCGCCGAGGCGCTGGCGGCGACCCCGATCACGGCGATCCCCAACAGCACCAGCGCGCCGCACAGCGGCAGCCACCGGGACCGGCGGAAATGACTAGGCTCAGCGGGGGGTTTTGGACGATAGACCACAATTATTGTGGCTGATCGCTCAACACCCCCGGCTGATGGCCCGAGCCGGCCGGTCGATCAGCTTGCGCACCTCGCCGAGGACTTCGGGCTGGAGCAGCTCGCTGCAGTACAACGTGAAATGGATCCCGTCGAAGCGGCACAGGTGCCCCTGGACCGAGGCCTGGTACTGGTGCGCGGGCGAGACGACCTGGTCGAGGTCCAGGACCTCGACGTTGGGGTGGTTCCGGGCGGCGGCCCTCAGCATGGCGTTGATCGCAGCGTGGCGGGCTGGGGCGGCCGCCGGGGAGGCCGAGCCGGCGGCGGGGCTGGCCGGCGGCTTGGACCAGGGCACGGACAGGAACAGCACCTTGCGCCCACCCGCCCCGAGCACCTGGACGTACCGGATTATCTGCCTTGCGGACATAGGCGTCGAAGGCGGAGCTCATGCCTCGTTTCTATCCAGACCTGGTGTAGAACGAGCGTAAGCCGGGACGCCTCAGCTTAAGAGTTTCATCAGCCCGCGGCGGAGCTGACGGGAGGTCCGACGTCCGGGTCAGTCGGCGAAGCCCTCGCCGTAGAGCACGCCCAGCGCCTGCAGCTGCGCGATCACCGCGTGGGCCCCGCGCACGGCGTCGACCTCCACCGTCCTGATGTGGACCTCCGGCGCCTCCGGTGGCTCGTAGGGC
>JALYXK010000270.1 GCA_030947145.1 Actinomycetota bacterium | reverse complement strand
TCTCCTGAAGGCGCTTGATGTTCTGCGAGCGCTCGCGGCGCAGGTCACCCTCGACCGTGAGCCCGCGGTCGATCGCGTCACGGAGCTTCACGACCTCGTCTTCGGTGAGGTTGCGCACGTAGGTGTCGGGATCGACGCCGACCTCCGTGAGCAGCTTGTTCGCCGTAGGACGGCCGATTCCGTAGATGTACGTAAGGCCGATCTCGGCGCGTTTGTTGAGCGGGATGTTGACCCCGGATATACGCGCCATCAGCCCTGCCGCTGCTTGTGTCGCGGATTTGGGCAGATGACAAGGACCCGCCCGTTGCGGCGGATGACTTTGCACTTCTCGCACATGGGTTTGACCGACGGTCTTACCTTCATTGGATCCTTCTCGCTTCGGAGTTCCGGCCGGCACCGGCTCTGGCGACCGCATGGGCCGCCGCTACCGCGCTGGGGAGCGCCACGCAGCACAAAATACGGCTGCTACGAGCGCAACGGGGGATGGTAGCAGGACGCGTCAGCCTCCGAACATCGACACGGATGCGGATTTCGCCTGCCCCTCGCGCACGCAACGCCCGCGCGCGCGATAAAAGCCAGCGCGCTGGTGTAAATTATGGTAGCGCCAGCGCGCTGGTGTAAATTATGGTAGCGTAAAAACGCAAGGTTTAGGGCGCCTTTCAGGGGGCGCATACGGGCTTCCAGGGCACGACGGGGCTTTCCTGGGCACGACGGGGCTCTCTGGGGCTGGGCGGCAACGAAGGAGGTGAGCGCGGCGATCTTTGAAGCGACTCCGCTGTGCCATTCCTGTTCCGTACTTCAGCCCAATTCTCGGGAGGAAACCCACTGCAATGAGAAAACTTTCGCTGATCCTGGCCGCGGCCGGGCTGCTGGTTGGTTCCAGCATGCTCGGAGTCACCGCGGCTGGGGCTACAACTACTCCGACCGCCCACGCGGCGAAGACGGGTAAGCGTGGTCCCAGGGGCAAGACGGGCGCGCGGGGGCCGCGCGGCTTCACCGGCCCCACCGGCTCCACCGGCGCCAAGGGCGCGACCGGCCTCGCAGGTCCCGCTGCCGCTGCTCTTCACCCTTTCAGCAGCTTCAGTCAATTGGTGCCGTTCGGCGGCACCGAGTCCGTGACCGTCGGGCAGTTCACGGTCAGCGAGGTCGCCGGAGCGTCCGCCTGTACTGACATCAAGGTCACCAACAACTCCGCCTCCGCCGCGTCGGTCAATATCGTGGCCGGTCAAGCTGCCACCGCCGGTCCCGGGGATTTCGTCAACCTCGCCTCCGCTACGCCGTTAGTGATCGCCAAGGCCAGCATTGGGAGCGTGGGCGACCTCGACACGTTCGCCGCGGTAGGGACGAGCGGCTCGAGCCCGAGCACCGTCACGGGCACGATCGGCGGCGTCACGGCCTCTGGCGGGTGCCTGACCTCGGGCGCACTCGCCGGCGCGTGAGCCGACCGGCGCACGCAACCCACTTCTAGGAGGCAACTCGATACCCATGAAGAAGAGACTGCTAATCCTGACTGCCGCTGCGGCGCTGGCGCTGGCCAGCGTGCTCGGAGCGGCGACGGCAGGGGCCAAGTCCGGTCCCACTGCGCACGCCGCGAAGAACAAGACCGGCCCCCGCGGCTTCCGGGGCAAGACCGGACCCAGGGGCTTCACCGGCTTCACCGGCCCCGCCGGCGCGACCGGATCGGTCGGCTCGCAGGGCCCCGCCGGTGCCAACAGCAGCGTGGGCGGCTTCACCGCGTTCAACCAGCTCGTACCGTTCAACGGCACCGAGACGGTGACCATCGGACAGTTCACGGTCAGCGAGGTCGCCGGACCCTCGGCCTGCACAAACATCCAGGTAGTGGACCAGTCCTCGTTCGCCGCCAAGGTGTCGGTGATCGGAGGCCTCCTCAAGACGGCGGGACCAGGTGATTTCGTCGCCTTGGCGCCGGCCAGCACGTTCGCCGTCGCTCAGGCGTCCAACGGGTCGAGCGGTGATGTGGGCACGTTCAGTGCCGTTCTCCTCACGGGCACGAGTTCGGTCACGGGCACCGTGGGTGGCGTCACGCTGGGCACCGGCTGCCTGACCACCGGCACGCTCACGGGCTCGTGAGGCGGCTGACTTGCGCGCGCAACCCACTTCTAGGAGGCAACTCGTACCGATGAAGAAATACACGATAATCCTGGCTGCGGCCGCGCTGCTCGTGCCCGTCGGCGCGGTCGGCGTCGCCGCGGCGGGAGCCAAGTCCGCCGCGCACGCGGCGAGCAGCACACGCGGTAAGACCGGTCCTCGCGGGTTCAAGGGTAAGACGGGACCCAGGGGCTTCACCGGCCCCGCCGGCCCCGCCGGCGCCACTGGGGCAACCGGCTCGGCTGGTCCCGCCGGCGTCAACACGGGCGCCGGTAACTTCCACAACCTCAACCAGTTGGTCCCCTTCAACGGAACGGCAACCGTGACCGTCGGGCAATTCACGGTCAGCGAGACCGCTACGGCGACAACCTGCGGCGATCTCAGGCTGATCGACAACTCGCCATTCAGCGCGGAATACGCACTGATCGGCGGCTTTGAGTCGACCGTGGTGGGGGCGGCGACGTTCCACCCGCTCACCGCTGCCGGCAACGTCGACATCGGAAACATCTCCGCCGGCACGTTGGGCGATCTGAACTCGTTCAGCGCCGCGCTCATCAACGGCGCCAGCACGATCACCGGCACCATCGGCGGGCAAACGCGGACCGGAGCCGGCTGCCTGATCACCGGAACGATGAGCGGCTCCTGAGCCTCGCCGCCGGTTAGCAAAGAAACCGAGGGGGTCGGATCGCCAGATCCGACCCCCTAAGCTCTCGACCCATGCCCTTCAGAGTTGACGTGCCCAGTCCGTCTCTACCCGTAGCCGCGGCTCCCCTCCTCGCCGGTGTACTACTCCTCGCCGGCTGCGGCTCGAGCCATTCCGCGAACACCGCGGCCACCGCCTCAGCCCCGATCTGCCCGGCCGGTGAAGCGGCCTGCGTCTCGACCAATCCTTCGGTGACGCCGGCCGGCCCGCAGGATCTCGCAACCAACCTCATCCACTTGATCAAGGTCAGCAATCCCACGCTGAAACAGGTCCGGCTCACGTGTGCGGCAAGTCAGGCGAGGTATCCGAAGGCATGCCGCCTCGATGCCTCAGCGGTTGCCAGGGGCAAGAGCGTCAAGGTGGCCGGCACGGTGTCCGCGTTCGGAGTGGACACGAGGACCCATACGTACGCCTACTCGGTCAACTACGCGCCTGTCCAGGGCTGACTCATGCTTTATTTACGCTACGGCCCGGTCGTTGCCCGTCTCGTGCCACGGCGTGAGGACGCGTGGCCCTTCGGCGGTGATGGCCACCGTGAACTCGAAATGAGCGGCGAGCGACCCGTCCTGGGAATAGATCGCCCAGTGGTCGTCGGCCATGCGCACGGTGTGGCGACCCGCGGTGACCATCGGCTCGATGGCCAGGACCATCCCCACCTCCAGAGGGATGCCCGACCCGGGCTTACCGTAGTTGGGGATCTGAGGATCCTCGTGCATGCTGCGACCGATCCCGTGCCCGACCAGGCTCCGGACGATCGAGAATCCCGCCGCCTCGACGTGGCGCTGGACCGCGCTCGAGACGTCGCCCAGGCGGTTCCCGGCACGAGCCTGCTCGAGCGCGAGGAACAGCGACTCCTCGGTCGTGGTCAGGAGCTTGCGGGCGACGGGCGTCACCGGTCCGACGGGATAAGTCCGCGCCGCGTCGGCGACCCAGCCGTCGAGGACGACCCCGACATCGACGGAGAGGATGTCGCCCCGTCCGAGCTTGTAGGGGCCGGGGATCCCGTGCACGATCATCGAGTTCGGAGAAGCGCAGATCGACCCCGGGAAGCCGCGGTAGCCCTTGAAGGCGGGCTCGGCGCCCTGGGAGCGGATGAACTTCTCGGCCGCGGTGTCGAGCTCGGCGGTGCTCACGCCGGGGCGGAGCTTCGACGACACCAGGTTGAGCGTCTTGACCAGGATGGCGCCGGCGGCCGCCATCTGCTCGATCTCTTGGGGGTTCTTCTTGATGATCACTGCGTGGTAGCCAGTGCTAGTCGTCGTAGGGTCAGACGCTGCGGCAGTCAGACGTCGTCCTCCATGCGGAGGGTCGCGATCACGGCGCGGATGTGGTCGTTGACATCGGCGGGGCTCCGCGTGCCGTCGACCCGCCGCAACAGTCCCTGCTCGTCGTAGTAGTCGACCAGCGGCTCGGTCTGGTCGTGATACACGCGTAGGCGGTTCTCGACGACATCGTCCTTGTCGTCGTCGCGCTGGACCAGCCGAGAGCCGTCCTGGTCGCACCCCCCTTCGCGCTTGGGAGGGTCGAAGTCGACGTGATAATTGTGTCCGGACTTGACGCACATCCGCCGGCCCGAGATGCGGCGCACCACCTGCTCGTCGGGGACGTCGATCATCAGCGCGGCGGTTACGCGCCGGCCCATCTCGGAGAGCAACTCGTCGAGCGCCTTGCCCTGCTCGAGCGTGCGCGGGAAGCCGTCGAGGATGAAGCCGTCCTGGGCATCGCCGACCTTGAGCCGCTCGGCCGCCATCTTGACGATCAGTTCGTCGGGCACGAGGTCGCCGGCGTCCATGTACTTCTGCGCCTCCTTGCCCAACTCGGTGCCCTCCTTGACGTTCTCGCGCAACATGTCGCCGGTCGAGATGAAGGGAAGCCCGAAGTCGTTACGGAGCCTGTCGGCCTGCGTTCCCTTTCCGGCCCCGGGGGGACCAAAGAGGATCAGATTGAGCTCGGACACGAGAGCATCACTCTATCGAGCGGAACGAGTCGCCGGGGGGCGGCGAGAGCAGGCCGGGCTTCGCGCCCGGCTACTTTAAGAAGCCCTCGTAATTTCGCATCATCAGCTGAGCCTCGAGCTGCTTCATGGTGTCGAGGGCGACACCGATGACGATGAGGATCGCGGTGCCGCCGAAGAAGAAGTTGGCGCCCGTCTGGTCGATGAGGATTGTCGGCAGTGCGGCGACGGCGGCGAGGAAGAGCGCGCCTGGGAAGGTCAGGCGGGCGAGGATGCGGTCGAGGAACTCGGCCGTGGGCCGCCCTGGTCGCACCCCGGGAATGAAGCCGCCGTACTTCTTCAGGTTCTCCGCCTGGTCGACGGGGTTGAAGGTGACCGCGGTGTAGAAGTAGGTGAAGACGATGATGAATATGCTCTCCCCGAGAACGTAGTGCCACCCCTGGGGATTGAAGAAGTTGGCGATGCTGGTGGCGAAGTTGTTCCGGTTCTGGCCGACCAACTGCCCAATGGTGGGCGGGATGGCCATGATGCTGGCGGCGAAGATGACCGGGATGACGCCGGCCATGTTGACGCGCAGCGGCAGATAGGTCTGACCGCCGCCGGTCATCCGGCGGCCGATCACGCGCTTGGCGTATTGGACAGGGATCCGCCGCTGGCCCTCCTGCACAAAGACGATCGACGCGACCACGCCGATGGCGATGAAGGGCATCATCACCTTGAAGACCTGGTCGGGGGTGTTCCACCAGGACTGCAGACCGTGCGGGATCCGCGCGACGATGCTGGCAAAGATGAGCAGCGAGATCCCGTTGCCGATGCCGCGCTGGGTGACGAGCTCGCCCATCCACATCAGGAGGATCGTCCCGGCGGTGAGGGAGACGACGATGAGGAAGACCTTGGCGAGGTTGAAATTGTTGATCAGGGTCACCCCCGCCGACTGCTCGAAGCTGCGGAAGAGGAACACGTAGCCGATCGACTGGGCGAACGCCAGGCCGACGGTGAGGTAGCGCGTGTACTGGGTGATCCGCGCCTGGCCGACCTCGCCCTCCTTGGAGAGCTTCTCCAGTGAGGGAACCACGACCTGCAGGAGCTGCAGGATGATCGAGGCGGTGATGTAGGGCATGATGCCCAGGGCGAAGATGGCGATCCGCCCGAGGCCGCCGCCCGAGAACAGGTTGAGCAGGCCGAGGATGCTGTTGCCGTTGCTCTTGCTCGAGATCGCGTTGACCGCCGAGTTGTTGATACCCGGGGCGGGGATGAAGGTGCCCAAGCGGTAAAGCGCCAGCACCACCATGGTGAAGATCAGCTTCTTGCGGATCTCCGGAACTCGGAAGGCGTTGAGGATCGTGGCGATCATCGCGCGGCCGCCGCGTATTTGGCTTTGCCAAATCCGCCAACGGAATCGGCTCTAGCCGACTGCGCCATCACGATCCTTCGATCAGCTGGCACGTGCCGCCGGCGCCTTCGATCTGGGCCCGCGCGGTGGCGCTGAACCCGTGCGCGTGCACGGTCAGCGGCTTGGTCAGCTCGCCCTTGGCGAGGACCTTGACGGGGATGCCCTTACGCCTGGCGAGCCCCTTGGCGATCATCCCCTCGAGGGTCACCGCCGCGCCGGACTCGAAGCGTGCCTCGAGGTCGAGCAGGTTGACGGCCTGGGTGTGCGTGCGGAAGGGCTCGAAGGGCATCGACTTCTTCATGTGCGGACCGC
>JALYXK010000264.1 GCA_030947145.1 Actinomycetota bacterium | reverse complement strand
GCTCATCGCCTCCCGCAGTGCGCGGATACGGGCGCCGATCGCCCCGGGCTGGTGGATGAGGTCCGCGGCAGTGCTCATACAAACGTACGCTATCACGTACAAGCCAACGGAGGCTCCGAGAATTCGCGCCAGCGAATTCTCGCCAGCGGCGAAGCCGCCATTCTCGCCAGCGGCGAAGCCGCCATTCTCGCCAGCGGGGCAGAAGGCGCCGCCCCCGCCGCTGAGCCAGCACAGCCGCGTAGCCCTGTGGCGTCACGCCGGACTCGAGCGCGACGGAGACGGTCTGCGGATCCTGCTCGACGACCCCAGCCCGGCCGTGCGGCTGATCGCCCGCTGCGCCCTGGCCCGCGAGGAGACACGCGGAGCCCACATCCGCCGCGACTTCCCCGAACGCGACGCCCGCCTGGACCATCATCACGTGACGATCGAGGCGGAGAGCGAGCCACTGCTCGCGGGGTGGCGCTAGCCCCGGCCGGGCGACGGTCCGAACCCGGACCGCCCCCAGCGGCCCAATGCACCACTTAACGTCCAGTTAACAATCCATTCGGGCGGGACTTCACAAGCAGGGGGAATACTCGGCTGCACAAGGGATGGCACCCGGCAGGGAGCCGAAAGGAGCAGGACTGTATGTATAGGTTCAGCCGAGCGATCTACCGTGAGATTTCACGAGACATCCTCGAGGACCCGCACAGCCTCGAGCAGCATGCGAACCACGAGCGCGTACTGCGCGCCTGTGAAGCCGCGATCGAGCGCCTGGCGACAGATCGACATTACTTCGCGCGGCCGGCACGAACGCTGTTCTGCGACATCCGGGCGTATTTCCCGATGAACGCACAGTCACGCGTGCTCCATGTGATCGAGCGCTATCTCGTCTTCGCCGACGAGTTCCTCCGCGCCCGGCCACAGAATGGCTACGACGTCTACGGCAACCCGCTGCAGTGCCGGGCCAGCACCCGCAAGGGCGCCCCGTGCCAGCGGATGCCGCTGCCCCACAACGGATATTGCCCCTCGCACCAGCATCTGGCCGAGACCGAGGAGGTCGAGACCTCTATCGCTGCTTAGGCGGCGGCTTCGCCGCTCCCTCGGGGGCCCGGTTGGTTCGCTCGGCCGTATAACTTCCGGGAATGCTCCTCGGCGTGGATGTCGGTGGCACCTTCACGGATGCCGTGCTGGCCTTCGACGGAGCGGTGGTGACGGCCAAGGCTCCGACGACGCCGGGCGACCAGTCCGAGGGTGTGATCGCGGCGATCGAGGCCGCGCTGGAGCGCGCCGGGCGCAGCGCCGAGCAGATCGAGGGCTTCGCCCACGGGATGACCGTGGCCACCAACGCGCTGCTCGAGGGCCACGGCGCGCGGACCGCGCTGGTGGCCACCGAGGGTTTCACCGACCTGATCGCGCTCGGGCGTCAGAACCGCGCCGAGCTCTACCGCCTGTGCGCCGCGCGGCCGGCGCCACTGGTGCCCGACGAGCTGCGCTTCGGCGCCCCCGAGCGGATGGGGCCCGACGGGCCCTTACGCAAGCTCGATGACGCCGCCGCCCGCGAGCTGGCCGCGCGCGTCGCCGAGTCCGAACCCGAGTCGGTCGCGGTCGTGCTGCTGCACTCCTACCGCCACCCCGAGCACGAGCACGCCGTCGCCCGCGCCCTGCGGCAGGCGCTCCCCAACGTGCACGTGTCGCTCTCCCACGAAGTGGTAGGCACCTTCCGCGAGTACGAGCGTGCTGCCACGACCGAAATCGACGCAGCGCTCTCGCCGCTGCTGGCCGGCTACCTGGGACGGCTGCGCGAGCGCTGCCACGAGGAAGGGATCCCCGAGCCGGCGATCATGCAGTCCAACGGGGGCCTGATCGACCTCGACGCCGCCGCCGGGCACGCCGCCTGGACCGTGCTCTCCGGACCGGCCGGCGGCGCAGCCGGCGCCGCCTTCGTTGCCCGCGCGGCCGGGGTTCCGGACGCGTTGTGCTTCGACATGGGCGGGACCTCGTGCGACGTCTGCGTGGTCGACGACGGGGCCGTTCAGGAGCAGAGCGCCGGCGTGCTGGCCGATCGCCCCCTGGCCCTGCCGATGTTGGCCATCCACACGGTGGGCGCGGGGGGCGGCTCGGTGGCCTGGGCGGACCCCGGCGGCGCGCTCCGAGTCGGACCGCGCTCGGCGGGCGCGGACCCGGGCCCGGCCAGCTACGGCCGCGGCGCCACCGAGCCGACCGTCACCGACGCAAATCTGATGCTCGGCTATCTCGACCCAGAAGCACCGCTGGCCGGCGGGGTCGCACTCGACCTGGAGGCGGCCCGGGACGCGGTCGGTGGACTGGCGTATCAGCTCGGGCTCGAGTCCTCCGCGTGCGCGGAGGGGATCCTGCGGGTGGCCAACGCCGAGATGGTCAGGGCGCTGCGGGTGGTGACCGTCGAGCGCGGGATTGATCCCCGACGCTACGCGCTGATGGCCTTCGGAGGCGCGGGCGGACTGCACGCCGCCGCGATCGCCGACGAGCTGGGGATCGGGGAGATCGTCTGCCCGCGCGCCTCGGGGGTGCTGGCCGCCCTCGGACTGGTCGTCTCCCCTCGTCGCCGCGACGTCCAGCGCACTGTCCTGCTGAGCGGCGAGCGGCTGACCGCGGAGGCGGTCGCCGAGGTCGGCGCCGAGCTCGGCCGGCAGGCCCGTGAGGAGCTCGACGATGTCGAGGCGCAGCTGACGGCCACCTACGAGCTGCGCTACCGCGGGCAGGCATTCGAGCTGCCGATCGACCGCGAGCCGGAGCCCAGCATCGATGGTCTGCGGGAGGCCTTCGAGGCCGAGCACGAGCGCCGCTACGGCTACCGCGACCCCGAGCAGGAGCTCGAGCTGGTCACCATGCGGATCACCGCGCTCGTCCCCGGAATCGACGTCGAGCTGGCCGGCGGGGCAAAGGCGTCAGAGCTCAAGCACGGCAGCCGAAAGGCGACCCTCGACGGCGATGAGATCGAGTTCGAGGTGCTGGCCGGACTGCCCGCCCCGGGCACCCAGATCCGCGGACCCGCGCTGGTCCAGCTCCCCGAGTCGACGCTGCTGGTGTCCCCCGGCTGGTCCGGCGAGGTCGACGCCACCGGTACCGTCCGCATCAAGCGAGAACGCCATGATCGATCCGGTTGAACTCCAGGTGTTGACCGGGGCGCTGCGGGCCATCTGCGAGGAGATGGGCGCCGTGCTGATTCGCTCCGCCTACTCGGCCAATATCAAGGAGCGGCGCGATGCCTCGACCGCCCTGTTCGATCCCCGTGGCGAGATGGTGATGCAGGCCGAGCACATCCCCGTCCACCTCGGCGCGATGCCGGCCGCAGTCGCCGCCGTGCTCGACGAAGACCACGCGCCCGAGCGCTCGTGGATCCTCAACGACCCCTACCGCGGCGGCACGCATCTGCCGGACATCACGGTGATCACGCCGGTGTTCGACGAGGACGAGTTGATTGCGTTTGCGGCCAGCCGCGCCCATCACGCCGACGTGGGCGGCCCGACGCCGGGGTCGATGCCGGCCGACAGCCGCACCCTTGAGGACGAGGGGCTGGTGATCGAACCGCAGATGCTGGACGAGGAGGCGATCGCCCGGCTGAGCGGCCAGATGCGCCGCCCCGATCAGCGGCGGGCCGACCTCCGGGCCCAGCTCGCGGCGGGCGCAGTCGCCGTCCGGCGCGTGATCGAGCTGCGCCAGCGCGCCGGCGCCGACACCCTGCGCGAGGCCTTCGCCGAGGTCCTCGACTACTCCGAGCGCCGCACCCGGGCCTGTCTCCAGGCGCTCCGCGACGGGGAGCGCACCGCGCGGGACGTGCTCGAGGCGCGCGAAGGCGACCTAGAGATCGTGCTCACCGCCACGGTCGACGGCGAGGAGCTGACCCTCGACTTCACCGGCACCGCCAAGCAGCACGAGGGCAACCTCAACTGCCCGCTCGCCGTCACCCGCTCGGCTTGCTACTTCGCGATCCGCGTCCTCACCGACCCCGACATCCCACCTACCGCTGGGGCGTACCGCCCGATCACCGTGATCGCACCGGAAGGCTGCCTGCTCAACGCGAGATCGACCACCGACTTCGTCGGCGGTGCCCCCGCCGTCGTCGGCGGCAACGTCGAGACCTCCTCCCGGATCGCCGATGTCGTCCTGGCGGCGTTCGGCCTCGCGCTGGGTCAGGGCACGATGAACAACCTCACTCTCGGCAACGATGATGTCCTCTACTACGAGACCATCGGCGGCGGTCAGGGTGCCTGCGAGGACGCGGACGGCCCGAGCGGCGTGCACGTGGCGATGAGCAACACCCTGAACACGCCGATCGAGGCTCTCGAGCTGGAGTTCCCGATGCGGATGGTCACCTACGCCCTGCGCCGCGGATCGGGCGGCCACGGCGCGCACCGGGGCGGGGACGGCGTGGTCCGGGAGATCGAGGCGCTCGCGCCGCTGCGGTACTCGCTGATCACCGAGCGCCGGCGACACGCGCCGCCGGGGGCCGAGGGCGGCGAGCCAGGGGCCCCAGGACGCAACCTGCTCGACGGCGAGGAGCTGGAGCCAAAGGCGATCGGGTCGCTGAAGCCCGGCCAGCGGTTGCGGATCGAGACCCCGGGCGGCGGGGGATTCGGCGAGCCGCCATCATCTGCCTCGTGAGCAAGCCAGTGGCATTCCTGGGCCTGGGGATCATGGGATCCCGGATGGCCGCCAACCTGACTGCGGGCGGTTTCGCGCTAACAGTGTGGAACCGGACACGGGCCACCGCGGAGCGCTTCGCCGCCGAGCACGGGGCGAAGCTGGCCGGCACGCCGGCTGAGGCAGCCGCCGGGGCTGACCTGGTGATCACCATGGTCGTCGACGGCCCCCAGGTCAGGCAGGTCCTGCTCGGGGAGGACGGCGTCGCGGAGGGCGCGCGCCCCGGCACACTGTGCATCGACTGTTCGACGATCGGGCCGGCCTTCACGCTTTCGATCGGGACCGAACTGGCCGAGCGCGGCCTGAAACTGCTGGACGCGCCGGTGACCGGCTCATCCCCGCGCGCGGAGGACGGGACGCTGACCATCATGGCCGGTGGCGAGCCCCAGGACTTCCGCCGGGCCGAGCCGCTGCTGCGGACGATGGGCAAGCTGGTCCTGCACGCGGGGCCGCTCGGTCACGGCCAGGTGGTGAAGCTGATCAACAATGCCGTGGCGGCCGTCAATGCCGCCACGGTGGGCCAGGCCTTGCTGGTCGGCGCCCGCTCGGGGGTCGACCTCGACGCGCTCACCCAGGTGATGGCGGCGGGCTCCGGCGGGTCGGCCATGCTCGAACTGAAGGCCGGGCCGATGCGCGAGCACGATTACACGACGCTGTTCAAGCTCGAGCACATGCTCAAGGACGTCCGCCTCTGCCTGGAGCAGGGCGAAGCCGCCGGCGCGCCGTTCCCGTTCGC
>JALYXK010000045.1 GCA_030947145.1 Actinomycetota bacterium | reverse complement strand
CCCGCCGCCCGCGCCGCCGCGACCGCCGTGTCGAACCCCTTCTCCTCGGTCAGCCGTCCGGCCACCAGCGCATAACTCCCCTGGTGAGCGCGGGTGGCGGCGGCGAAGCGGTCGGCGGCCAGGAAGTTCGGCAGCACGTCGGTGCGCCCGTCCACCGGTAGGCCGAGCTCCTGCAGGCGCGCCCGGTGAGCGCCGTTCAGCACCACGAAGCGATCGGCGTGGTCGTAGAGCCGGGGCTGCTGGACGCGCAGGCCGGCGGCGTAGACCGCCGCCTCCCCGAGCGAGCCGCGGCAGCGCAGTCGCAGCCCGGGCAGCGTGTCGGCTCCGCGGCAGCGAAAGCACGGGCGGCCGTCGCGGTAGCTCACCCCGATGGCGCAGAACAGGCGGAAGTTGTGCAGATGAAGCACCGTCCGCGCGCCGGCCGCGCGCGCGGCGGCCAGCGCGCGCCAGCCGAACAGCGGGTGGACGTTGTGGGCGTGAACAATCTCGGCGCGCGTTCGCCGCACCGCGTCGGCGACCTCCTCGGGCTGGCCTCCCCCCCACAGCAGCGACCGCGTCGCGGCGAGCGTGCCGGCCTCGGCGCTCGAGCGCTCGAGCACGTGCACGGCGTCACCGCGCCGGGCCAGCAGGGCGGCGATCTCGGCGACGGCGCGCTCCTCACCCCCCTCCGCCCGGTAGCGGTTGTGCAGCAACAGGATTCTCATCGTGTCGGGCGATTCTGGCAACGTCCAGAATCAGCCGATGGCGATCGCCTTGCTGACCACCTACCTGACCGGCTACCGCGTCCCGCTGTACGAGCGTCTCGCCCACCGTCACGGGGTCGAGGTGTATTGCTACGGGGGCGGCGAGCGCTACGTCCCGGCGTGGTTCGCCGACCTCGACCAGCAGATCGCCGAGGCTCCCTTCCCGGCCCGCCGGATCGCCGGCCCCCGCGAGGCGTTCGCAGTCGCCCGCCGCGCCGACGCCGCGATCGCCCCGTTCGCCGGCGGCGCGATCCTGCCCGCGGCCTACGCCGGAGCGCGCGCCGGCGGGCACCCGTTCGTGCTGTGGGCCTCGGTGTGGGCTCAGCCGCGCTCGCTCAGCCACGCCCTGGCGCTGCCGGTCACGCGTCACATCTACCGGCGGGCGGATGCGGTGGTGGCCTACGGCGAGCACGTCCGCCGCTTCGTGGCCGGGATTCGGGGCAACGACGCCGACGTGTTCGTCGCGCCGCAATCGGTCGAGCCCGAGCTGTTCGCACGCGACGTCGCGCCGGCCGAGGTGCAGGAGTTCCGCCGCCGGCACCTGTTGCCCGCCGGACCGCTCGTGATCTACGTGGGGCGCCTGGTGCCCGAGAAGGGGGTGGCGGTCCTGCTCGACGCCTGGCGGCACGTCGAGGCCCCGGCCACGCTGGTGTTCGTCGGAGACGGCCCCTTGGCCGCCCGCTGCGCCGCCGCCCCGCGCGCTCGCGTGCTCGGGCCGCTGCCGCGCCCAGAGCTCCCGGTGGCCTACCGCGCCGCCAAGTTCGGGCTGTTGCCCTCGATCCCCACGCCGCGGTTCCGCGAGCCGTGGGGGCTGGTCTGCAACGAGGCGATGCACCAGGCCCGGCCGGTCGTGGCCAGCACCGCGGTGGGGGCGGTCGCCGGGGGCCTGGTCTGCGACGGCGAGACCGGCCTGGTGGTCGCGGCCGGGGATCCCGGCGCCCTGGCCGGAGCGATCACGCGGCTGCTGGACGACGAACTCCTGCGCCGGCGACTCGGGGCCGCGGCCGAGGCCGCGGTGGCGTCCTATACCTACGACGCGATGCTCGAGGCGTTCTCCCGGGCGCTTGACCTCGGGCTCGGCGCCGGGGGCTAGGGCGCTCCGGAGGCCGCGTCACTGCCCGACGGAGAACAGCGCCTCGAGATCGTGGCGCGAGTAGACCTCGAAGGCGACCATCGTCGAGGTCCGCTGAACGCCGGGCAGCTGCGAGATCTGGCCGGTCACCACCTGCGCGAGCATCTCCTGCTGGCGCAGCCGGAGGATCGCCACGAAGTCCCACTCGCCGGTGACCGAATAGGCCTCGGCGACGCCGTCGATATCGGCGAGATCGCCGCCCAGCTTGCCCAACGCCGAGCGGTCCGCCTGGATCAGGACGATCGCGTGGGTCACGCCTGGTGGCTCTGGCCGGGGTCGAGGATGACTACCGCGGAAGGCGCCGATGACTCGACCGCCGACTTGAACGCCTGGGCGTCGGTCTCGATCAGCGGGAAGGTGTCGTAGTGACACGGGATCACGGTCTTGGCGGCGACCAGCTGGGCGGCATCGACGGCGTCGGTGCTGTCCATCGTGAAGTGCCCGCCGATGCACATCAGGGCGACGTCGATCGGGGTGCGGTTTCCGACCAGCTGCAGGTCCGAGAACAGGCAGGTGTCGCCCAGGTGGTAGACGATCGTGTCCATGAAGTTGATCAGCAGCCCCGCCGGGGTGTTGACCGTGCCCTTGGGGGTCGTCGAAGTGTGCCAGGCCGGCACCAGCTTGGCCCAGCCCCAGTCGAAGCGGACCGTGCCGCCGAGATTGGGGTTGTGAACCTCAATGCCCTCCTCGCCCAATTCCCCGGCCAGCTCGGTGATCGCGGCCACGGGTGCGCCGGTGCGCTGGGCGATCGCCACCGTGTCGCCGACGTGGTCCCCGTGTCCGTGGGTCAGCAGGATCGTGGTCGCCGAAACATCGTCGGCCGCGATCGCGGCCTTCGGATTTCCGCTCAGGAACGGATCGATCAGGACCGTCGTGCTGCCGTCCGAGAGCGTGAAGCAGGCGTGTCCGAGGAACGTCACATCCATCTTCGCTAGTCCTCCTGTGTCGTGGGGGCGCCGGGCGCATGGCCCAGCTCGCGGGAGAGCTCGAAGCCCACCGCGACGCCGACGAGCATGCCGAGGCGGGTTTCCTCGGCCAGCAACGTCCTCACCGCGCTCAGGCGCTCCTGTGGGTCGGCCGCGTCTACGGCCTCGCGGAGGGCCTGATCGTGGCCGAGGTCGAACCAGCCGCCCTCGGCGATCGCCGCCGCCAGCACCAGCTGGAGCGTGGGCGCCGCCCGCGCCACCAGGTCCTGGGCGTCCCGCAGGCGTTGGGGATCGTTGATCGCGGCGATCGCGGCGTCGAGTTCAGCTTCGGTGGGGGCGCGATCCGTCACTTCTGAATGCGTGATGATACGGGGGTGCTCGTGCCACTGACATCGCTCTCGCACGGGGCCGGGTGCGGCTGCAAGCTCCCGGCGGCGGCGATCGGACCGCTGCTGGCCCGGCTCCAGTTCCGGCCGGACCCGAACGTCATCGTCGGCTTGCAGACCTCGGATGACGCGGGGGTCTACCGGCTGCGCGACGACCTCGCGATCGTGCAGACGGTGGACTTCTTCACCCCGATCGTCGACGATCCCTTCGACTTCGGCCAGATCGCCGCGGCCAATGCGCTGTCCGACGTGTACGCGATGGGGGCCACACCGGTGAGCGCGCTCAACCTCGTCGCCTTCCCGCTGGCGGTGCTGGGCGAGGACGTCCTGGTGCAGATCCTGCGCGGCGGCGCGGCGGTGGCCGATGCGGCCGACGTGGCGATCCTCGGAGGTCACTCGATCGAGGATGCCGAGCCCAAGTTCGGGATGGCGGTGACCGGCGTGGTCCATCCCGATGAGGTGCTCACCAACGCAACCGGCCGAGCCGGCGATGCCCTGGTGCTGACCAAGCCGCTGGGCGCCGGCGTCGTGTCGACCGCGATCAAGCGCGGCATCCCTGGAGCGCCCCTGGCGGCGGCGGTCGCCGTGATGACCACGCTCAACCGCGACGCCGCCGTCGCGGCCCGCGCCGCCGGAGCCCACGCGCTCACCGACGTGACCGGCTTCGGGCTGCTCGGTCACCTGCACGAGCTCGCGTTGGCTAGCGGGCTGGCGGCCGAGGTCGACGCCGCCGCGGTGCCGGCGATCGAGGGAGTGCTCGAGCTGCTGGCAGATCCCGGGGAGGGCGCCGTCGCCGGAGGGTCGCGGCGAAATCGGGCGCACGCCGAGAGCTTCAGCGCCTTCGCCCCCGCGGTCGCCCCGGAGCGGCGTTGGCTGGTGTGCGACGCGATGACCTCCGGCGGGCTGCTGGCCGCCGTCCCGCCCGAGCGGGCGGCCGAGATTCCCGGGGCGCGGATCGGCACGCTGGCGAACGGCCCCGCGGGGACGATCACCGTCGGCTGAGCGCTGGGGCCGCGCTATTGCGGGCGCAAGCGGGCCAGCGGGTAGCCGACCAGCAGACCGGCCAGCACGCCCACGCCGTCGGAGATCCAGCTCGCCTCGGGCAGCGCCAGGGGCATCAGCGCGACCACAACGGCCAGCACCGCCGCCCCGGTCAGGTCGCCCTCGACCTCCTCGCGGTGGCGGAGCGCGAGCAGATCCGGGACCGCCCACGCGCACAGCAGCGCCAGCGCCGCGCCATTGGCACCGAGGACCACCGGAACGTCGTACGCGGCCGCCGTGGCCGCCGTCCCGCCGACGGCGCCGATCAGGAACAGCAGGAGTACCACCAGCGCTCCGTGCCGGCGCTCGAGCAGCCACCCGAACAAGCCGATCACCGTCAGCGTCACGAACGCGTAGCCGGTGTTGTCATAGGTGAGCGGCGCCGTGAACAACCGCCACCAGTGCGATCCTGGCTTGACCAGGACCGCGATATCGCCGAGATTCAGCAGCGCGGTGCGCCATAGCAGGCAGCCGATCAGCGAGAGCACCACCAGCACGGTCGTCGCGTACGGGTGTGAGTCCGGCCGGATCCCCGGCATCTCCCCCCGGCGGAGCCGCGGAAGCGCCGGCGCGGGAGTGCGGCGGCGGCGCTTCTCCGCCACCCGGCCGTGCCGATCGATCTTCGGTGCGCGCTTGCGCAGCCGGCTCCCGCAGTACGGGCACTCGGTGATGTACGGGCTTACCTCCGAACCGCAGCTCTTACAGACCACAAACAGATCGGGACCACCCGCGCTCACGCTCCGATTGTAGAGGGGCTCCGAACCCCGAAGGCCGCTACGTTTCCCGCACGGCGGCGATTCGCGCCTACACCGCGGTGGCGGCGACGATTTCGCACGGAGATCGTCCACGACGGTTCAGATCTACACAGCCGTTGCGGCGACGATCTCCGCAGTGACTTCTCGCAAGTCGTGGTTGGCCTCGTAGACGACGACCTGCCGGGCAGCGCCGTTGCCGCGGTCCAGCAGGTCCTCGACTCCGGCCAGATCGTCGAGCGTGCCGAGGTCCTGGCAGTGCTCGCGCATCCGGTCGAGTAGACGCCGGGCCAGGCTGCGCATCGGGACCCGCTGGGCGGTCGGCAGGTCGACGATCTCGCCGTCCAGGCCGTGCCGGGCGGCCAGCCATTTGTTCTCGTCGAGCATCTCGTAGGGATAGCTCGAGAGCTCGTGGCCGTCCTCGAAGTGCTGGCACAGCTCTCGGACCAGCGCCTGGACCAGGGCGGCCAGCCCGAGCGTGTGCTCGATGTGGGTCTGTGAGTCCATCACCCGGATCTCGACCGTCCCGAACATCGGATGCGGCCGCACGTCATGCCACAGGTAGGTGTAGTCCGCGATCACCTTGGCGTCGACCATGAACTGGATCCGTCGCTCGTAGTCCTCCCAGTTCTCGTAGGTCGGCGGGACCCCCACCCGCGGGAAGGCGCGGAAGATCGGCGTGCGGGTCGAGGCCAGCCCGGTGACGCCGGCCCGCCAGAAGGGCGAGTTGGCCGACAGGCCGAGCAGCACCGGCATGTGGACGCGCATTCCGTTGGCCACATGAATGGCCTTGTCGGGGTCATCGACGCCGACGTGCACGTGCATCCCGAAGATCAGCTCCTGCCGAGCCACGAAGCGCAGCGCGGAGATCAGGTCGCGGTAACGGGGACGGGCGACGATCCGCTGGTCCTCCCACATCGCGAAGGGATGGGTGCCCGCCGAGCCGATCGCCAGCCCCTTGCTGCCGGCGGTTTGCGTCACCTGCTGACGCAGCGCCTTCAGCTGGTCGCCCGCCTGGGCGAGGCTCTGGCAGGGCTCGGTCGATACCTCCAGCACCGACTCCATCAGCTCCGGCTTGATCTCGCCCGACGGAGCCGGCTCGAGCAGCGTCTCGATCGCGTTGACGAGATCCAGCGACTCGGCATCGAGGATCATCAACTCCTCCTCGATCCCGATCGTATAAGCCGGTCCCGTGAACTTGTGCTGCACGGGCGGGAGCCTAACGGCGTAGGGGGACCTTCGCAGTCCGCGCCCGCCCACAGTCAGCACTTAGACTGGACGGCCACGCTTACAGCTAAAAGGACGGGATTTGATGGCCCTGGGATACGACGGAAAGCTCTACATCCTCGCGTTCGACCACCGCGGGTCGTTCCAGACGAAGATGTTCGGGATCGAGAGCGAGCCGACACCCGAGCAGACCGAGACGATCGCCGACGCCAAGCGGCTGATCTTCGAGGGCATGCTCGAGGCGGTGAGCCGTGGGGCCGAGGCCGGCGCGACCGGCGTTCTGGTCGACGAGCAGTTCGGCTCGGACATCCCTGAGCGCACGCGCGAGGAGGACCTGAGGCTGGCGCTGCCGGTCGAGAAGTCCGGGCAGAACGAGTTCGACTTCGAGTACGGCGAGGACTTCGGCGCCCACATCCTCAAATACGACCCGGACTTCTCCAAGGTGCTGGTTCGGTTCAACTCCGATGACGACCCCGAGCTCAACCGGCGCCAGCTCGAAAAGCTGGGGCGCCTCGCCGACTGGCTCCACGAGCACGACAGAAAGTTTCTGTTCGAACTGCTGGTACCGGGCACCGATGACCAGCTGGCCAAGGTGGGCGGCGACGCCGACCGCTACGACGCCGAGCTCCGTCCCGAGCTGATGCGCCGGGCGATCGAGGACATCCAGCGCTTCGGGATCGAGGTCGACATCTGGAAGATCGAGGGGGTCGACGAGCGCTCCGATGCCGAGATGCTGGCCCAGCAGGCCCGCTCGGGCGAGGGCCGCGCCGGCGTCACCTGCGTCCTGCTCGGACGCGGCGCTTCGACCGAGAAGGTCGAGCAGTGGCTCCGGGTGGCGGCGCCGGTCGAGGGCTTCATCGGCTTCGCGATCGGACGCTCGATCTGGTGGGACGCGCTCAGGGCGTTCCTCTCGGATGAGCTCGAGCGCAGTGCCGCTGCCACGCAGATCGCCGATAACTACTTGCACTTCGTCGAGGTCTACGAGCGCCAAGAAGTCCACTAGGCGTAGGACGTCGGGACATAACTCGGGGCGCGAGGCTTGGTAGGCTCGCTCGCGATGGCGATGAAGATGCGCCAAAGCCTCGCGCAACTCGAGCAGGAGTTCCGGCACGAGACGCAGCGCGATCGCAGCCGCCGGGAGCACCTGCGGCGCCACGCCGCCCTGCGCTCACGCAAGCGGA
>JALYXK010000179.1 GCA_030947145.1 Actinomycetota bacterium | reverse complement strand
ATCCGCCGCGCCATCAAAACCCTTGAGCACGCCGTCGACGACTACGCGCACGCCGCCCGCCTCGCCGCATAAAACTCGTCACAACCTCACACGTTCCCACCCCCAAGAAGTACTAGCGGGGCCGGTTCAGCCGGCGGCAGCGACCGGAAGCATCCACACCACCAGCGCTACGTACTGCGCGGCGGCTGCCGCGATCACCAGGGCGTGGAAGATCTCGTGAAAGCCGAACGTCCGGGGCCACGGATCGGGCCGCTGCCGCGCGTAGATGATCGCGCCGGCCGAGTACAGCAGACCGCCGGCGGCGAGCAGAATCAGCGGCGCCGCTCCCAGGACATCGAGCAGCTGCGGGACGGCGACCACGGCCAGCCAGCCGAGCGCGAGATAGCTGCCCGCGATCAGTCCTCGAGGTGCTTCGATCCAGCCCAGCGAGAAGACGACGCCGGCGGCCGCCCCCGTCCAGCTCAAACCCAGGATCACCCAGACCAGCGGGCCGTGCAGAACGACCAGGGCGATCGGCGTGTAGCTCGCCGCGATGAACACGAAGATCGTGACGTGATCGATCCTCTGCAGCACCGGCTTGAATCTCGCCGGGCCCGGCCAGCGGTGATAGAGAGCGCTGCCGCCGAACAGCGCAATCAGGCCGCCGCCGTAGATCGCCACGGCTACCGTCGCCCGGCCGGAGGGAGCGAGCACGACGACGAGCGCCGCGGCGGCAATCGCCAGAAAGAACGCCACCATGTGCGAGACGCCGCGCAATCGCGGCACGAGAGCTTGAGCCGTCACGGCGGAGGCCATGCGCCTACGCTAGCGAAGTATTCCGCGCGCCAGCGTAAGCTGAAGGTGCAGATCGCACGCCGAGGACCATCCTGCTGGGCGATCTCCGGGCCGGCGATCAATCCCAAAGGTTGCTGATCGTCCCCGGTCGCGATCCGACACGAGCGGCGCTCGAGGCAATCTCCGGACCGTTTCTCTACGCCGAGGCCTGATCGGCGTCCGTCCACACTCCCGAGCTGCCACGCCGGTGGCTGCCCACGAGGTGCGTGTCCACCACGCCGATGGCCTCCATCAGCGCGTACATCGTGGTCGGCCCGACGAACGCGAACCCGCGGCGGCGCAACTCCTTGGCCAGCGCCTTTGACTCCGGCGAGGCGGTCGGGATCTCAGCGATCGTCCGGGGGGCGGGCGTCCACTCCGGGGCGAAGGACCAGATCAGGCGGTCCAGACCGCCGTCCTCGCGTAGCGCGATGGTCGCGCGGGCGTTGGTGATCGTGGCCTGGATCTTCAGGCGATTGCGCACGATGCCGGCGTCGACCAGCAGTCGCTGGACGTCGCGCTGGTCATAGGCCGCCACGACGTCGGGGGCGAAGTCCTGGAAGGCGGCCCGGAACGCGGGTCGCTTGCGCAGGATCGTCACCCACGACAGGCCGGCCTGGAACGCCTCGAGGCTGAGACGTTCGTATAGGCCCCGCTCATCGTGGATCGGCACGCCCCATTCGGTGTCGTAGTACTCGCGCAGGAGCGGATCGCTCGACGCCCAGGCGGGACGAGGCCGCCCGTCCTCCCCGACGATGAGCTCGTCGCTGGCTGGGTTCGACGGCGGCACCGAGCCATCATCCCCGGAAAGGCTCTCACATACCAAGGCCGTCGCACGTTTGCTCACCATGACCGAAGCCAGCGGCACCGCTACCGCGCCCATCCCGGGCGAGGGGCTGCGCGATAAGCCCCCACTATCGGTGAAGATCGCCCCACCCCCCGTCACCGGCCGGATCGCCCAGCTCGACTGGGAGCGCCTGCGCCGCGAACTCGATGAATCGGGCTTCGCCGTGACCAAACCCGTACTCGGGGCGGCCGAGTGCTCCGAGCTGGCTGACCGGTTCGACCGCGATCGGTTTCGCGCCACGGTCGACATGGCTCGCCACCGCTTCGGCCACGGCCGCTACCGCTATTTCGACCACCCGTTGCCGCCCGTGATCGCGGCCGCTCGCCGGGCCTTCTACGAGCGCCTGGCGCCGATCGCCAACCGCTGGGCCGAGCTGCTCTCCGCCGACAATCCGACCTTCCCGCTCGCCCACGAGGACTTACTGAAACGCTGCCTGGCGGCCGGCCAGGACCGCCCGACGCCGCTGATGCTCCGCTACCAGCAGGGCGACTGGAACGCATTGCACCAGGACCTCTACGGCGAGGTGTACTTCCCGTTCCAGGCCCTCACCGTCCTCTCGGAGCCCGGCACCGACTTCGGCGGCGGCGAGTTCGTCCTGATCGAGCAGCGACCGCGCGCCCAGAGCCGCGCGCACGTCCTAAATCCCCCACAGGGCGCGTTCGTGATCTTCCCCACCCGCGAACGCCCGAGCCGCGGCGCCCACGGCTACCACCGCGTTGGCCTGCGCCACGGTGTCTCGACCATCACCGAAGGCACCCGTACCGCCCTGGGCATCATCTTCCACGACGCCCATTAGCTACCGACCTTGGCAGCCCGGACCGCCGCGCAGCGCGATCACCCGCCAGGGCCCGTCGCGGGCCAGCTCGCGGCCGCCCCGGCCGAGCCGCGCATACCTCGGCCGGTCGGCGAAGAGCACAACCGGCCGCCGGAGGTGAACGTCACGAGTCGGGCGGTACAGAACCCGCCCCACGGCCACCCGGAGATCCCAGCCGAGCGTCGATTGGAAACCGCCGTCGGCGGTCGGTAAACCGCAGGCCAGGATCCGTCTGGCGCCACCGGCTTGCGCCACGACGCTGCGCAGACTCCGATCCAGCGACGAGCGGTCCCGCTCGGTGGCGACCGACTGCCTGGCGTCGTTGACCCGGAAGCTCCCGTACCAGGCGGTCGCAGCGACCGCGACCGCCGATGCCGCGGCCACCAGCGGCGAACGGCGCGCCCGCAGCGTGCCCAGGACCCTGGAGATCGACCACGCGACGCCCGCTCCGGCCAGGACGCACCCGGCCGCCGCCGCCGGAATCATGAACCGCTGGACACCGGGAAAGCCCGCGACGGCCATCGCCGCCGCGCTGAGCGCCCAGGCGATGGCCCCGGCGGCGAGCCAGCCCGCGAC
>JALYXK010000153.1 GCA_030947145.1 Actinomycetota bacterium | reverse complement strand
GTGCCAGACGGTCTTAAGCAGCGTCCGGCAGAGGGCCGAGCTACGACCCTTCGTGTGCCCGCTCTCGCGGGATTGGTCCGCGATTGGACCGTGTTGCCTGTCGTTTCTGTGGCATTTGCAGGGCTTTGGTTCATACCGCTACCGGGATTCGAATCCAGGTTTCCGCCTTTCAAGTGAGCGATATTGACCCAGGCATCGAACCCGCAGCGGGGACTCCAACCCTCCGATCCAGTACTTAGCTCGTAGCGCAACCTACGAGCTCTCAGTCATGCCCACGCCGAACGCCCTCTCATCGTCCGACTCATCAGCTCCCCCGAGCCCTGTGCCGGTGAGCGCCCCTGCTCAGGAAACCGCACCGGGCTCCGGGCCCAGCCATCGTCCGGCGAGCTCAAGCCGTGTCGGCGTGCCAGCCCATCGCGGCGAGGTAACCAACCGTGGACCGACTGCTGACTGCTGACGAGATCGCCGAGCGTCTCGGGATGAAGACCGAGTGGGTCTGGGCGCAAGCGCGCGCCGGCCGGATCCCCCACGTGCGGCTCGGCCGCTACCGGCGCTTCCGTGAGTCAGCCGTCGAGGAATGGCTGCGAGAGCTGGAGACCGGAGGGACCGGCCGGCCGTTCAGCCCGCAGTCGCGACCTATCCCGCTGCGCCGCCGCGCATAGACACCGGCGAGCCCCCGACGGGCTCAGAACGTGCCCGTCCGCAGCCCCGCAACGATCCGGTGACGCGCCGAAAAGGCGCCTCACAGGCCCGCTTCGAAGCCCCAGATACTGCAAGTCCGCCAACAAATTGATGGACAATTGATGGACACTTTCGGCTGTCGCTATGCACCGCCTGACTGATAATCGGCGATTACCAGGGACTTCGGAGGGTGAGCGAGGGGACTCGAACCCCCGACCGCCTGGACCACAACCAGGAGCTCTACCAACTGAGCTACGCCCACCGTGCAGGCGACCCAATCTACCAGTGCACCGGCGCCGGCACGGGGCGCCCATCACGCTGCGGACCAGGCCTGGACGCGGATGCCGGCGATATGGCCGGCTTGAGCGGCAGGTACCCCCGGCAGGATTCGAACCTGCGACCTGCGGATTAGAAGTCCGCTGCTCTATCCAGCTGAGCTACGGGGGCCTTCTGGGAGACTGTAGAGATGATCGGGGAGTCACCGCGTGCCTGAGCACAGGCCGACAGGGCGCGCCGCCGCCGTGACGCTTCTCGCCGGATTCGCGCTGCTGGGCGGCGCTGCGCTGACGGCGGGCCGCTCGGCGGCGGGCGGCAGCCCGGCGCGCGCCAGGACCTGTCTGGTGCCCGGGCTCGGCAAGCCGCTCGATCGGGTCTGGCGCCCGAACATCCTCTCCGGAATCGGTTACAAGCACCAACGCCGCGGCGACATCGCTTTCGCCGTGCGAACCGACGGCGCGTTCTATGCCTACCGCCCGGATCACGACGAATGGTCGGCCAGTGTCTTGAAGGCGATGTTGATGGTCGCCTACCTCGACCGCTCCTCGGTCTCCGGCCGGGCGCTGAACGGCCCCGACAACTCTCTGCTGTACCCGATGATCACCCGCTCGGACAACAACGCCGCCGACGCGGTGGACACGATCGTCGGCGCCGGCGGCCTGGACGCGCTGGCGACCCGCGTGGGGATGAGCCACTTCGCGGCCGCCGAGCCGATCTGGGGCGAGTCGCAGATCACGCCACGGGATCAGACCAAGTTCTTCCTGCACATCGACAGCTACATCGCGGCGCGCCACCGCGCGTACGCGCTGCGCCTACTGGCCAGCATCACCCCATCCCAGCGCTGGGGGATCGGCGAGGTGGCGCCAAAGGGCTGGAAGCTCTACTTCAAGGGCGGCTGGGGGTACGGCACCGGCCTGATGGACCATCAGGTGGTCCTGCTCACGCGTGGTTGCGCGCGCGTTTCGATCGCCGTGCTCACCATGAACGACGGCTCGCACCCTTACGGCAAGGCCACCCTGCGCGGAATGTTCCGCCGACTGCTCAAGGGTCTGCCCACGGGGCGGCACAGTCCCTACCACTGAGCACCGCGTCGGCCCGGCCCACGGAGGCCGCGACGGTCAAATCGGGGCGCCCGGATTTGAACCGGGGACCTCCTCGCCCCAAACGAGGCGCGCTACCAAGCTGCGCTACGCCCCGCGCTGCGGGTGAGTCTAGTCGACCACTGCTTCTGGGGCGCGCCCACCGCGTCGGTCGAGTAGCCTCCGGCGCCGCCATGGCCGAGATCCAGCCACTGCGCGCGCTGCACTACGACCTCCAGAAGATCGATGACCTGCGGTCGGTGCTCGCGCCTCCCTACGACGTGATCGACACCGAGCAGCGGGCCGATCTGGAGGCCCGCTCTCCGTACAACGTGGTGAGCATCGATCTGCCCAGGGACGACCGCGATCCCTACCGGCGCGCGGCGGATCTGCTCGCCCAGTGGCGGGCCGACGGCGCCGTGGTTCGCGACGATCACGAGGCGTTCTGGCCACTCGAGCAGGACTACACCGGCCCCGACGGCCAGGCGCGGACACGGCGCGGCTTCCTGGCGCGCGTGCGCGTCGAGGACTACGGCGCCGGGCGGATCCGTCCGCACGAGCGCACGCACCCCGGGCCCAAGGAGGACCGGCTCCGGCTGACCCGCGCCACGAAGGCCAACCTCTCACCGATCTTCTCGCTGTTCTCCGACCCCTCCGGTGCGGCCTGGGGTGCGCTGACGCGGTTCACCGAGCAACCGCCGTGGGCGCAGAGCACCGATGACGACGGCACCGTCAACCGGCTCTGGCGGGTTGACGATCGGTCGGCGATCGGCCAGGTCAAGCGGGCACTGGTGGATGCCGAGCTCCTGATCGCCGACGGTCACCACCGTTACGAGACAGCTCGCGTCTACGCGGAGGAGATCGGGGGCGAGGGTCCGCACCGGTACGTGCTCATGTGCCTCGTCGCGCTCGAGGATCCGGGGCTCACGGTGTTCCCGACCCACCGACTGGTGCGGGGCCTCGATCCGGAGCGTCAGGAGGCCCTCGCGGCGGCGATCCGGCGCGACTTCGAGATCGAGCCCTTGAGCGACGTCGGGCAGCTCGCGCCGGAGGCGGGCGACGGCATCCGGCTCGGCTACATCGACTCGCACTTCCGCCAGCCGTTTCGGCTCACGCTGAAGGATCCGGCGATCGCCGATGCTGCGCTCCCCGGGCACGCCGAGCCGTATCGCCGGCTCGATACCGCAGTGCTCGAGGCGCTGATCCTGAAGGATGCGCTCGGGATGACCGACGAGGACATCGACCACCTCGAGGGGCTCGGCTACGCCCGCGACGACGAGCAGGCCCTCGAGCTCGTGCAGAGTGGCGAATACGATGCCGCATTCTTCATGTCCCCGACCCCGGTGGGCCGCGTCCAAGCGGTCGCCGCCTCGGGGGAGAGCATGCCGCCCAAGTCGACCTACTTCGTCCCGAAGGTTCCCACCGGGCTGCTCTTCAATCCGCTTTCTGATTAGGGCGCAACCGGGTAGCAAACCGCCTGAGCGGCGCTACGATCAATATCTTGGCTTTTCTGTAGAGAACGAGGATCAATGTTGAAGGCAACAGCTCATAGAACGACAAGGACAGCGTTCACGCACAAGGTCGACATCCGGCAGCACCAGCTGCTCTCGGACGAGGCGACGGACCAGGAAGGGGACGACGAGGGGCCGAGTCCACAAGAGCTGCTCGCCGCCAGCCTCGCGTCCTGTACGGCGATCACGATGGAGATGTACGCCAAGCACAAGGGCTGGGACATCGGGGTGGTCGAGGTCCAGGTCGAGTACTCACCGGCCGCGCGCGGATGTCCGACTCGCTTCAAGCTCGCACTGCGGTTCCCCAGTGACTGCACTCAGGAGCAGGTCGAGCGGCTTCAGGTCATCGCCGCCAAGTGTCCGGTGCACCGAACGCTCGAGGGCGAGGTGATGTTCGAGGACAAGGTCGAGCTGGTCGAGGCGGCGACGCTGTAGCTCAGCCGCCGCGATGGCCGCCCGAGCCGCCGCCTGAAGTCGAGATCTGACCGGACGAACCGTTCCCAGACGAACTGCTCCCCGAAGACGGACTGTTCCCGGACGATCCGCTGCCGGACGATCCGCTGCCGGACGAGCCGTTTCCAGAAGACGATCCGCTCCCGGACGGGCCGCTTGCAGACGACGACCCGCTCACTGTCTGAACGTCATCACTCGAGCCGCGCCCGCCGCTGGGGCCCGACCCGCCGCTGGGGCCCGACCCGCCGCTGGAGCCCGACCCACCGCTGGAGCCCGACCCACCGCTCGAGCCGCGTCCGCCGCTGGAGCTTGAGCCACCGCTCGAGCCAGACTCACCGTTCGGGCCCCCGGAGCCCCGGCTTGAGGAGCCGGACCTGCTGGAGGCGTCCTGCCCTGACGAGCTCGGACCACTCGAGCCCTGACCGCTGGGGCCCGGCCCACCCGAACCTCCCGAGGACTGCCGGCCCGAGCCGCGCGAAGATCCCCGCCCCGAGCCACCGCTGCTCTCGCCGCCGGAGCCAGAGCGGCGACCGCCGTGGCCTCCTCGGTCACCCCCTGCTCGCCGACCGCCGGCCTGCAGAGCCCTGGCCACGGCGCCGCCGTGCGCGGCGGCAGCGATATTCACCGCCGGGGGAGCCGCGGCCGCGCCGCCCGTCCGGGTCATCGCGTTCGTGGAGCGAGACGATTGGCTGGAGTGGGCCGACCCGGCGCCCGAATCGACCGCGGGCAACCCGGTCGCCGTCGCAATCGCTCCGATGCTGAGCACGATCGCCCCGCTCTTCAACATCAGACCGGCCAGGCCGAGCGATCCACCGCCGGCCAGTGCCTCGTAGAGGCCGGTGAAGGTGCCGCCGCCCGCCGGCGGCTGACGGACGATCCAGCTGACCAGCGGCGTCGGCACGAAGGCGGCGACGGCCGCCCGCAAGGTGGCTCGCGCCCGGTAGATCAGGCCGCGCACGGCCCCTGGCGTGAGCCCAAAGGACTCCGCGATCTCGGTGTGGCTGCGGCCCTCAAGCGCGGTGCTCAGCATCACCTGCCGCTGGAGGTCAGGAAGCGCGGCCAGGCCGGCCAGTGCCTCATTCGCGGCGAGACGTCGTTCGAACTCGCTGTCCGCCCCACTCGCTCGGCCCGCGCTCTCGGCCTCCTGCAGTACCGCGTTCGGCCGCCGGATGTCGCTGATCGCGACGTTGTGGACGATCCGGTAAAGCCAGGCGCGGGCGTCCCGGATCTCGGTCCCCGGCTTGCGCAGCGCCAGCCAGGCGTGCAGCAGCGCCTGCTGAACCGCATCCTCGGCACCGGCGTCCGATGAGCTCAGGCGGCGCGAGTAGCCCATCAGCGCGCGTCGGTGACGCTGGACCAGCGCCTCGAAAGCCCGTTCGTTGCCGGCTCGGGCGAGTTCGACCAGCCGGCCGTCGGGCTGGCTGTGCAGAAGGCACATCGCCAGCCCGAGCGACTTCATCGGACGACGGCGGTGCCGTGGGGGAGCTGGAGGAGCGCTGCCATCAACCCGTAGGACGCCGGCGGAGGACGATGCCTTCCGCAATTGGTCAAATCCTTCGCCGGGTTCTGGGCCTTCCGGCGTAGCCCGAGGACCGTCGAGGCCGACCAGACAGCAATCGACCGGCGGCCCGCGGGGGCCGCCGGTCTTGACTACCGCGCGCCTGACAGTCGACCGGGGTCAGCCGATCAGCTCGATCTTGTCCCAGGTCGCTCCGGCGGATGAGATCCGCAGCTCGGCCGAGCGAACGACGGCTCCGGCGACGAGGCCACCCGTCATGCAGGTCGGGTTGTCGTTGCCGTTGTCATCCCCGCGGTCACCGTTGTCATCGCCGCCACCGTTGTCGTCGCCGCGCTGACCCTGGTTCCCCCCACTGCCGGGGCCGCTGTTATCAGCGCCGCCTTGACCGCCACCGCCGTCTCCGTCAGCGTGCATGCCGCTCATGTCGGCCGCCTCGCACTCGATCTCGGTGCCGTCGGTGACCCTCCCGGTGACCGTCGAGCCGTCGGCGAGAGACAGCGTGAGCACACCGGCGTTGAAGGACTGCACGGTGCCCGCGTTCTCGGCGGGAGTTGGAATGCCGGTGGCGCCGGAGTTGGCACTGCTGCCGGCGCCAGTCGTGACCGCACCGAAGCGCTCGTGCCGCACGCTGCCGTGGTGGACGTGATGGTGCCGACTGTGCTGGCGCCGCTGATGCGCGGCGTGGCCGCTGGCCAGCGCCCCGGCCGGGAGCAGGGCGAGCGCCGTGACGCTCGTCGCAATGGTGAGCGTGAAACGTCTCATCGACTGACCTCCTTGGCGGCGCCATTCCTCCGGCGCCGCAATGGTTTGGAATCGCTGGTGAGACGCACGTCGCCGGAAAACATCACGCCGATCGCGCCAACTTCTTGGCGGCAGCCCGCCGTTGCCGCGCAACGCAGCCGGGCGAGACTTCAAGCGCCGATGACGCGGACGCCCGCAGCCTGCAGCTCGGCGACCGTCCGCTCCCCGTCGCCGGTCTCCGCCTCCACCGGCCGCGTCGCCTCTCGATGGACGATCACGTCGAAGCCGGCGCGCCGGGCGTCCAGCGCGGTGGCCCTGACGCAGTACTCGAGCGCCAGCCCGGCCACCTGCACGGTCTTGATCCCGCGCTCGCGGAGCACGCGCTCGAGTTCGGTGGCTTCGAACGCCGAATAGCCCTCCAACCCGCGGGTCTGGCCCTTGTCGAGGACCAGGTCGAAGCGGTCGGACCGGAGCCCATCATGGAGCGCGGCGCCCGGCGTATCGCGCAGGCAGTGGACGGGCCAGGGACCGCCCTGCGCGGCGAACGAGCCATGGTCGGGCGGATGCCAGTCGCGCGTGGCCACGACGTACGAGGCCCGCCCGATCAGTCGGTTGATCGGCTCGATCACCGCGTCACCGTCCGTGACCGCGAGCGCTCCGCCCGGACAGAAGTCATTCTGGACGTCTACGACGATGAGGGCGTCCATGCCACGCCAATATATTCATCCGATGTCCGAGCTCGCTCGATCGATCCGCGATGAATTTCCGCGGGTGCTGCTGACGCCCGATCAGGCCATTGCTCTCGACGTCCGCGGCCGGACCAGCGCCGCCGTGCTCGTGCCGCTCTACCTCAGCGACGGCGAGCTCCACGCCGTTTTCACACGCCGGCGTGACGACCTTCGCCGCCACCCTGGGGAGATCTCGTTTCCCGGCGGGCGCCACGACGAGTCCGACGCGGACCTGACCGCCACGGCGCTGCGGGAGGCCGAAGAGGAGATCGGTCTGCCCCGCAACGTGGTGGAGGTGGTCGGGGCGCTGCAGCCGACGCCGACGATCGCCAGCGACTATGCCGTCTACCCGTTCGTCGGGCTGATCGAGGCCGGCCGGCAGTGGACGCTCAGCGCCCGGGAGGTGGCCGAGGTGATCGAGCTCCCGGTCAGCGCGCTGCTGTCCGGGTACGGCCGCCGCCGGCTCGTGCGCCGCGGCCTGCCGATCCGCACCGACACCTATCTCGTCGGCGACCTCCTGATCTGGGGCGCGACGGCCCGGATCCTCGCCGATCTGTTCGATCGGATCGGCCCGCTCCTCACGCGGGCCTAACCGGCGACCCGCGCTCGAGCCCTAGGCGCTGAGCAGCACCGTGGCCGCTGCGTCCGCTGCCGCGCGCGCCCAGGCCGCGTGATCGTTGGGATCGGCATCCATCAGCAGATACGGGATTCGCGAGCCCTCGCAGACCGAGCGTACCAGCGAGCCGCCGGCGCGCAGCACATCGGGAGCGACGCTCCCCGCCGCTTCGTAGACGATGCCGTGGATCGTGGTGTCGAGCATCTTCGAGAGCAGCATCTCGAGGCGGGTCTCATGCAGGGCGCGGACCAGTTCGGGTGGGCCGGTGGCGCTGCCGAACAGCAGATAGGCGATCGTGACGTGGTCCAGGGCATGGGCGATCGTGGCGATCCGGTCGGGGTCACCGACCACGGCCTCGGCGCCGGCGGCTTCGATCTCGCCCACGCGGGCCGGGTCGCGCGTGGTCCCGCGAATCACGTGACCGCGCTCACGCAGCTCGGTCGCCAGCAGTCTCCCGCGACAGCCGCAACCGATGATCAGACAGCGAGCCACGGACAAGCGAGGCCGGCGGGCGGCTACCCGCCGCCGAATTCCCGCCGGACCTCGTCGCGCGTGCGCTCGGGAAGCCCACGCGCGCGGCGGCGGGCGTTAGTCGCCTCCAACAGCTGGTCGAGCTCGCGATCGGCCATCGACTTCTCGCGCCGGGCGGCCATCTCCTCCGAGTCGCGCCGGCGCTGGGCGTTGATTTCCGACATGACCTGCATCTCGAGGTCGTCGGAGCTCAGGGAGGGCTCGCCGCGAGCGACTCGCCGCTGGTTGTGCGCCTGCAGCATCTGATCGAGGTCCTCGGCGTCGAGCTCGGCGCGGCGCTCGGTGATCTCCCGGGCCGACTTCAGGCCGAGCTGATCGAGCCCCGAGCCCGGCGCGTACTTGCCGAGCAGGGCGACCCAGATGATCAGCGCCACCAGCCCGCCGATGAGGACAAGCGCAAACGGGTCCACGGAGGCTGAGTCTATCCGCATCCGCCGCGCGCCAGCGGCCGGCGAGCACCAATTGTCAGGTGAATGTAAGGACCGAGCCGATCCAGCCGACTTTCGCCGATCGGCCGAAACTTTCGCGACGGGGGGGGTGTTTCGGGAGGCGTTCCACAAGCCACCGACCGAGGGAGCCGGACCCGGCGGGAGGCACACTACCTAGCTGGGAAAGGAGGGCCTTCATGCGCCCACGCTTTGCTGTGCTCGCGTCAGTGCTGACCACGCTCCTCGCCGTGGCAGTCCCTGGAGTCGCCAGTGCTCACCCCCACCACAACCGCGGTCTGACGATCGCCGCCACCCCGAACCCGATCAATTCCGGTGACGGGGTACTGATCTACGGCCGACTCAAGGGTTCGGCCGTGTCAGGCCAGACGATTTACCTGTACCACCACTTGGCCCGGACCCCCGGCTTCACCTTGGTCGGACACACCACCACCAACTCGTTCGGGTTCTATGACTTCACCCGTGAGGAGGGTGTGGTACTGACCAACCGCAGCTGGTTCGTCCGCGGCCCGGGCTCGACCCACAGCCGGACCGTCCACGAGTCCGTCCACGCGCTGGTCAGCCTGACTGCCGACACGACCGCCACGACGACCAACGTTCCCGTGCGCTTCACCGGCACGGTGAGCCCGGCGTTTCACCGCTTCCAGCGGGTGCGCCTGCGTGAACAGGTCGGACTCAACGGCAACACGTTCCGGACGATCGACACCACCCGCACCAATGGCGCCGGGGCGTTCAGCTTCACCCACCATTGGCGGATTGAGGGCCAGCACACCGTGGAGGCCGTGTTCCCCGGGGACGCTGCCAACACCCGCGGAGAGTCCGACACAATCACGGTGTCGGTCGAGCAGAAGCAGCGAGCTGGCTTCACCATCCACACCTCGGCGCCAATCATCCCCGACGGTCAGTCGGTGACCATCTCCGGCGTGCTCGACATGCCGGGCGGCACCACTCCCGAGCCAAACACCCTCGTGACGCTCTACGGCCATCCGTTCGGTGCGCACGCCTTCCAGGCGATTGCGAACACTCACACCGCCACGGACGGCAGCTACAGCTTCACTCAGAGTCCCACGGACAACGAGGTGTATCGCGTGCGTACGACGCTGGCGCCGGACCGCGCTACCGCCCTGCTCTACGAGGGCGTGCAGGACGTTGTCACCCTCAGCGCGAGCTCGAGCACGGCGACGGTCGGCGGACCGGTGACGTTCACCGGCAACGTCACGCCGGACAAGGCCGGTCACCTGATCTACCTGCAGCGCAAGGACGCCGCCGGTAACTGGAACATCGTTGGCGTCGGCCTGATCAAGCCGGATTCCACCTACTCGTTCACGCGCGTCTTCGGGCATGCGGGAGCGAAGCAGTTCCGGACCCGAATCTACGGCGGCCCGGACAACGTCGGAGGTGCCTCGCCGCCTGTCACGGTCACCGTGAGCGGCCTCGCCCCCCTGTCGTCGCTGCCCCCGGCCTCCTAAGTGAGTCCGGCTCGCTGGTCCAGACCGGCGAGCGCAGCAACTCGGCACCGGCCCCCGTCGCCTCGCGGCGGGGGCCGCCGCCAACCTCGGAGTCGGCGACCGCCCACAGCCGCCAACGACCGGGGACCCCCTTGAGCTCGTGCTCGCCGCGCTCCGCGAACGTGATCTCCGAGCCGACGACCAGATCCTTGACGGTGCTCGACACCAGCACCTCGCCGGCCAGCGCCAGCGCCCCGACCCGAGCGCCGATGTGCACGCCGATCCCGCCGACGTCGTTACCGATCAACTCGATCTCCCCGGTGTGCAGTCCCGTCCGGACCTGGAGGCCGAAGTCCCGTCGCGCCGCGTGCCTGATCTCTTCAGCGCAGCGGATCGCGCGGGCTGGACCGTCGAAGGTGGCCAGAAAGCCATCACCCATCGTCTTCACCGCCCGACCTCGGTGGCGCATCAGCACCTCGCGGATCCCCGACTCGAGCTCCTCGAGCACGCCGCGCCAACGGCGGTCCCCCATCTCCGAGGCCAGCTGCGTCGAGTCGACGATGTCCGAGAACATCACCGTGGCCAGGATCCGCTCCGCCTGCGCCGAGCGCCGAGCCCCGGTCAGGAACTCCTCCACCTCTTCGAGCAGCGGCTCCGTGTCGGCCCCGAACGAGATCGCCTCCTCGCCCGGGAGGACGACCAGACGGGCGCCGGGGATGTGCTCGGTCAGATAGTGCGAGTGGCGAATGTCGATGAACTGGTCGTGCTCGCGGTGCAGCACCAGCGTCGGCACCTGGATCGAGGGGAGCACCGCCCGGACGTCGACCAGGCCATTCATCAACATCAGCTTGGCGGCGGTGCCGGGGCTGGCCGCCAGACGCTCGAGGCGGGCGAACCACTGGCGCAGACGAGGATTCTTCGCGGACGACGGTGCCAGTCCGTCGATCCGGGACCCGTCACCCCAGGTCAGGATCCCGCCCGCCGCGAGGTAGGCCTCGCGGTCCTCCTGGCGCATCGGCCAGTCGTAATCGGGCGCCCAGGACATACGCGGTGTGGCCTCGTAGAGCACGAGCGCGCTGACACGCTCGGGGTGCACCGCCGCGAACAGGGCTCCCAAGGCGCCGCCCTCGAGCTGGGCGAAAACGGCGGCGCGCTCGGACCCGGCGGCGTCGAGCACGGCGACCACATCGTCGATCTGCTCCTCGAGCGTGGGCGCGCGCAGGACCGGGTCCGAGAGCCCCGAGCCCCGCCGGTCGAACAAGATCAGTCGGGCGAACGAGGCCAGCCGGTTGAAGTACCGCGCGATCACCGGCTCGGCCCAGTAGTGCTCGACCTGCGAGATCCAGCTGGGCACGTACACGAGATCGATCGGCCCGTCACCGACGACCTGGTAGGCGATGAACAGCTCGCCACTACGTGCGTAACGGGTCTCAGGAGCCATCCGCGGCCCAGCCTACTCCGCCCTGAGATAGCGTCCGCTTCCGTGATCGAGGAACTCGCTTGGCGATGAGCTCTGCGCCGAAGGTGATCGGCGTTCTCGGCGCCGGCGCGATGGGGGCCGGGATCGCCCAGCTCGCCTGCCTGTCAGGCGCGCAGACCCTGATGCACGACCCGGTCCCCGAGGCCCTCGAGCGCGGCGCGCGGTCGATCGAGCGTCACCTGGCCCGGGGGGTCGAGCGCGGGCGCATCGATCAGGCGGCGGCCGAGGCCGCGGCCGCCCGGCTCCGGCGGGCGGCGAGCATCGACGAGCTGGCGCGCTGCGAACTGGTGATCGAGGCGGCGCCGGAAAAGCTCGAGCTCAAGCAGACGCTGTTCGCGCACCTCAGCGAGACGGTCGTCTCGCCCGAGTGCGTACTGGCCACGAACACCTCGTCGCTGCTGGTCACGGCGATCGCCAGCGCAGCCACCCGACCCGAGCGGGTGGTCGGCATGCACTTCTTCAACCCGCCCCCGGTGATGGCACTGCTCGAGGTCGTCTCCGGAGCCAGGTCCTCACCCCGGGCGCTCGCCGTCGCGCGCGCCGCCGGCCAGGCCATGGGCAAGCGGGTGATCGACGCGATCGACGGTCCCGGCTTCCTGGTCAACCGCTGCAACCGCCCGTTCGGCCTCGAGGGCTTGAAGCTGCTGCAGGAGCGGATCGCGCCGGTCGCCGAGATCGATCGCATCTGCCGCCTGCAGGGCGGGTTCACCATGGGCCCGTTCGAGCTGATGGATCTCGTCGGACTCGACGTCGGCCTCGACGTCTCGCGCTCGTTCTATCAGCAGAGCTTCGGGGAGCCGCGGTGGCGGCCCTCGCCGATAACCGTCCGGACCGTCGCGGCCGGACGGACGGGACGTAAGTCAGGGGTTGGGTTCTACGACTACTCGGACGGGGTGAAGGCCTATCGGCCGGCCGATCCGGAACCGCCGGCGCCGGGCGGCGGCGACGGGGTGATCGTGATCGCCGGAGACTCCGTGCTCGCGGTCGAGCTCGAGCAGGCGGCCTTCGCCGCCGGCTGGGAGGTCGCCGACGCCGCCGAGGCGGCGCAGCGCGAGCCTCCCTTCTTGATCCTCGACCTCGATGGTGATGACCCGCCCGGAGCACCCTTGCAGGGCGGCCCGCGGGCGATCTGCTGCGCGACCGGGTCGCTGGCCGCGCTCGACCAGGGCGGTACCGCGGCCGGCTTCCACGTGCTCCCGCCGTTGACGGAGGCGGGCCTGGTCGAGCTCACCCGCGGTCCCGACACGGCGGACTCGGCGGCGAGCGCCGCCGCGCGGTTTTTCGCCACCTTGGGCAAGCATACGAGTTGGGTCGCCGATGCCCCCGGTCTGGTGCTGGGGCGGATTGTCTGTCAGGTGATCAACGAGTCCGCCTTCGCCCTCGGTGAGGGGGTCGGCAGCCCCGAGGACATCGATGCCGGTCTCGTCTACGGGATGAACCATCCCCGCGGCCCGCTCGCCTGGGCCGACTCCATCGGGCTCGACCACGTGCTCGGCGTGCTCGAGGCGCTCTACGCCGAGCGGCGCGAGGAGCGCTACCGTCCCGCACCGGTCCTGACTGGTTTGGTCTGGTCCGGACGCCTGGGCAGACCGACCGGCGAGGGCTTCTTTCGCTACGAGACGTGATCGGCCGTCGTCCTGGCATGATCCGGACCCGATGAGAGCCGTCACGTTTCAGGAGCCGGGGGTGGTCGCCGTCGATGAGCGTCCCGAGCCGGAGTTGCTCGCCCGTGACGACGCCGTCGTGGCGATCTCGGCCAGCGGTATCTGCGGCTCGGATCTGCACATCTACCACGGCCGGGTGAAGATCGCGCCCGGGTTCACGATCGGCCACGAGTACGTCGGCACGGTGATCGCCGCGGGCGATGGCGTCACCCGGGCGTCCGTGGGGGATCGCGTCCTCGGTTGCTACCAGACGGCCTGCGGCTCCTGCTTCTTCTGCATGCGCGGGGCCTACCACAAATGCGACTACTCCCGGACCTTCGGCCACGGCGAGGTGCTCGGCTCGCTGCAGGGCACCCAGGCCGAGCAGGCGCTGGTACCGATGGCCAACCTGACGCTGCGCAAGGTTCCCGACGCGGTGCCCGACGAGATCGCCTTATTCGCCGGTGACGTGGCCGGCACCGGGTATCACTCGGTGGTCGAAGCCGGCGTCCAGCCGGGGGACACAGTCGCCGTCCTCGGGCTCGGTCCGGTTGGGCTGTGCGCCGTCCAGGCAGCGCTGGCCGCCGGCGCCGCACCGGTGTACGCGATCGACGGCGTCGATCAGCGCCTCGACGTGGCCCGGGCACTCGGGGCGAGCCCCATCCACCTCACCGAGGAGCGCCCGCGCGACATCGTCCGGTCGGCCACCGAGGGCCGGGGCGTCGACGCGGCGATCGACGCCGTCGGCCATCCCGATGCGCTCGATTTAGCGATCCGGCTGACCCGTAAGGCCGGCACCGTGGTGGCGACCGGGGTCTACGCCGAACCCTGCCAGGTTCATATGGGCCTGGTCTGGATCAAGGCGCTCACGCTCAAGACCGGTCACGCGAACGTGATCGGCCATGTTGACCGCGTGCTCGGAATGCTCGCCGCCGGGACCCTCGACCCGTCGTCGCTGGTCACCCACCACATGTCCCTGGACGACGCTCCCGAGGCCTACGCGATCTACGATCGGCGCGAGGCGCTGAAGATCGTGCTCACGCCCTAGCGGTTTATCGAAGTTCCCGCGCGCTCCCCGGACCCAGGACCTCGGCCCGGCTAGGACGAAGCGCCGGCGGCGCTATCGAGCACCGCCGCCCGTTCATCAAAAGGGGTATCGCGCAGATGCCATTCCGCGTCGAGCGCGGCCTGGCAGCCGGAGCCGGCGGCGGTGATGGCCTGGCGGTAGGTGTGATCGACAAGGTCCCCGGCGGCGAACACCCCGGGCAGGTTGGTCAGGGTCGAGCGGCCCTGGGTCGCTACGTACCCTGCTTCATCGGTCTCGACCTGTCCCTGGACGAGCTGCGATTGCGGTACGTGGCCAATCGCGATGAACGCGCCGCCGATCTCGATCTCGCGGGTCGAGCCGTCGCCGGTGTGCCGCAGCCGCGCGATCGCCAGGGACCCGGCGTCCCCGGCGACGAATTCGTCGATGCCGTAGGGGGTGAGCCATTCTATGTTCGGGATCGCCCGCGCGCGCTCGAGCATGATCTTGGAGGCGCGGAAGTCATCGCGGCGGTGGACGATCGCCACCTTGGCCGCAAATTTCGACAAGAACATCGCCTCCTCCATGGCCGAATCTCCGCCGCCGACGATGATCGTCGGAACGTCGCGGAAGAACGCGGCATCGCAGGTGGCGCAGTAGCTGACCCCGCGACCGGAAAGCTCCGCCTCGCCGGCGACCTCGAGCTTGCGGTGCTGGGCACCCATCGCCAGGATGACCGAGCGGGCGAGGTGAACGTCATCGCCGACGAACACCTTGTGCAGACCACCGTCGTGGGAGAGCTCGACGCTGGTGACGTCGTCGGTCTCCAGCCGGGCTCCGAAGCGCTCGGCCTGATCGCGGAAGTGCTGCATCAGCTCAGGCCCCATGATCCCTTCGGGGAAGCCGGGGTAGTTCTCGACGTCGGTCGTCTGCTGGAGCAGTCCGCCCCAGGCGAAGCCCTCGATCACCAGCGGCTCCAGGTTGGCGCGCGCGGTATAGAGCCCGGCGGCGTAGCCCGCGGGCCCGCTGCCGATGATGATTACGTTTTCAATCCGCTGGTCGGTCACTTCATTAAGTATAGCTAGGTGCTTCGCTGCTTTGCCAACGGTGAACCGTGCGCCGAAGCTGCAGATAGGCAAACGCCCCCGGGAGCGTAGGCAGCCAGAAGGCGATGCCGCGATAGGCCAACACCGACACGACCGAGATCTCGACCGGCACTCCGAACGCGGAGAAGGCGCCGATCATGCCGCCGTCCACACCGCCGATCCCGCCCGGCAGGGGCAACGTGTTCCCGACCATCCCGACGAAGTAGGCCATCACGATGACCGCCGCAGGCGGCACCGATCCGAACGCGTGAAAGCACGCCCACAGCACCGCTATGTCGAGCGCCCACCAGCCCACCGCTCCGAGCAGATACGGATCCCGCGAGCGCACCAGCGATATCGCCGTGCGCACGCCTTGAGCCGCGGCGGCCTGGGCCGCCGCCCCGCGCCGGGCCAGGCGTGCCACGAAGTTGCCCCCGGTGCTCCCGCGCGCCACCAACCGGTCGAAGTCCCCGGGCAAGAATGAGACGGCCAGGAACAGCATGATCACCGCCGCGCCGAAGATCGCCGGGATGACCGTGATCGCAAACGGCGCGGGACCCTGGAACACGCCGAGGTACAGGCCGAAGCCGTCGATCACCAGCGTGCCCATGTAGACCCCGTAGAGCAGCGCCATGAACGCGATCATCCGGCAGGCGACGATCCGCGCCCCCATCCCGGAGCGGCGCAGCGCCCAGGCGGTCAGCGCGATGCCGCCGGCGCCGGCCGACGCGAACAGTCGCGTCGCGGCCAGTCCGGCCATCGTGATCTCGTAGCTCTCGCGCCAGTCGATCCGCGAGTCGCCGCGCACGAACACGGCCCGGAACAGCACGATGTAACCGAGGAACGACAGCAGCTCGAAGACCAGGCCGAGCGCGAGCCACCAGACGTTCCCGTGCTGGATCCGGTCCCAGGTCTGCCTCAGCCCGAGCAGCTTCGGCAGCACGAGGTAGAGGAACGCGACGGTCGAAACGACGAACACGCCCGAGGCGAGCAGCCGGCGGCGCGTGAACACGACGCGCGGCATCTCCTCCCGAGACTCGGATGCGACTTCCGGCACCTCGGCGACGCGCCCGGGCACATGGGCGGCGGCCTCGGCGAGCGGCCGATGGTCGTCGTGGGTTACGGCGTCCTGATCTTCCGCCACCGCGTCCTCTACCGGTCCGCCGCCCGGGCCTCGAGCCACTGGATCCGGCGGGAGAAGCCCATGGCCAGCGGTGTCACGCGCGGTGCTGCGGCGCGAACGAACTCGGCTAACGCCGCTCCGCCGATCAGGTCCGCAACGTAGTGCTCGCCGAGGTACACCAAGGCGATTCCGAGCGTGCCAGCGTAGGTCCAAGTGAGCGCGCCCGCGACGGGATCGACCCCCGAAAGCAGATGGGCGGCCATCAAAGACGTGGCAAAATGCAGCGACGGCATCGCAGCGAGCGGATTTCCTCCTAGAACATCGTAGAGGGCGGCCCAGCGCTCACCCCAGAACTGCTCCCCGTACTCGATCATCATCCGCCGGACCTCGACCGGCTGAGGGTCATCAAGATGACCGTGCCGGGCGGCCCACCAGGGCGGCGCGGTGGGGATCGCCCAGTAGAACGTCGCGCCCAGATCGAACACCGCGTACATCCGTGCCGCCGCCGCCGGGAACTCCTGGCCGCGCCGCAGGAGCACGTAGGCCACGCTTCCGTGGGGGACCATGAACCACATCCAGTGGCACCAGACGAGCACCCGCTCGAAACGGCTGATCTCGCCCGGAGTCGAGAAGCTGCGCTGAAGGCGCAGCGTCGGGGCGACGCCCAGGCCGATCGCGCGGTCGACCAGGATCGGATAACGGACCCGGACGCGCTCGGCCAGCCGGACGGGGTCGTCGTGGGGCAACTCGTAGGCGGCCAGATATGCCCACATCTGCAGCGCCCACAAGGCGCCGTCGCGCGTGCGGTTGCGCGGCATCGCCACGCATAGGGCGATCGGAGCCAGGGTGGCGCTGCCCAGCACCGCGGCGGGAGGGAGCTTCACCCGTCGCCGGAGCACGGGGGCCGCCGCCCCGACCACGACGAGGGCCCATGCCGCCCGTCGGATCCCCCTCGAAGCTCGCAAGACGCGGGCAGTATAGGAGCGAGCCCAGAGGGCGGGCGGATCGACTCCGTACCGCGCCCGGCGGAGCCTGACCGGGGCTCGGCTGGATAGAATGCGCCCGCCTTGCGACCTGCCGCTAACGCCGCCAAGTTTCGCCGCTGGCGCCGCGCCCGAATGGTCGCGGCGTCAACCCTCACGCTCACGCTCATGGCGTCGCTGGTGCTGGCGCCGAGCGCGTTCGCGAACTTCCTGACCCTGAAATCGGGGGGATCGCCCAACGCCGATCAGATCTCCAGCCTCTATAAGGTCGTGCTGTACCTGGCGGCCATCGTATGCGTGATCGTCGAGGGGGCGCTGGTCTACTCCGTCTACAAGTTCCGGGCCAAGAAGGGCGCCGTCGCGGCCCAGATACACGGCAACACGCGCCTGGAGATCGGCTGGACCCTCGCGGCGGCCCTGATTCTCGTCGTTCTGACGGTGGTCACGTTCGTCAAGCTGCCGAGCATCATCAACCCGCCGAACTCCGACGCCAACGGACTAGTCCTCAGCGCGTCGGTGACCCAGCCGAGTCCGCCCAGCGGCCACAAGCTCGTCGTCTGCGTGACGGGCCGCCAATACATCTGGCGCTACACCTACGGCTCGGGTTGCAACAACGCCGCCTTCACCGCGAAGCTTCCCTACACCTATGAGGAGATGGTCGTCCCGGCGAACACCACGGTGGTGCTCGATATCCAGGCTACCGACGTGATCCACTCGTGGTGGATTCCCTCGCTCGGCGGGAAGGTCGACGCGGTACCGGGCTACACCACCTACACCTGGTTCAAGGCTCCGCACGCGGGGTCGCTTTATCACGGCCAGTGCGCGCAGTTGTGCGGGCGGGGCCATGCCGCGATGTTCGCGCAGGTGAAGGTGGTGACACCCGCTCAATACAAGGCGTGGGTCTCTCAGCAGTCGAAGGCGATCACCGCCGCCGATGCGCAGGTCACGCAGCTTCGCCAGGCCCTGACTCAGAACGGAAACCTCTAGGAGCACGAATGTCGAGCACCGAATACGCCCTCCGACCGGCTCCGCAGGTCACCGCGCACGAAGTCCACAAGCCGCGCGAGACAAAGAAATGGATCGACTGGTTGACCACCACCGATCACAAGAAGATCGGGATCATGTACATCGTCCTGACCTTCGTGTTCTTCGTGCTCGGCGGGGTCGAAGTGCTGATGATGCGCCTTCAGCTGGGCGTCCCGAACAACACGCTGCTGAGCGGCGAGCGCTACAACGAGCTGCTGACGCTGCACGGCACCACGATGATCTTCCTGTTCGTCGTGCCGGTGATGGCCGGCTTCGGCAACTACTTCCTCCCGCTGATGATCGGCGCGCGCGACATGGCCTTCCCGCGGCTCAACGCGCTCTCGTTCTGGCTGCTGCTGATGGGCGGGATCGTCTTCTACGCCTCGATCTTCTACCACCCGCCGGAGGCCGGCTGGTGGAGCTACCCGCCGCTCTCCAGCATCCAGTTCTCCCCCAGCGGCGGCCAGGACGCCTGGATATTCCTGATCCATATCACCGGCATATCCTCGCTGATCGGCGCGATCAACTTCTACGCGACGATCGTGAATATGCGAGCGCCGGGCATGAGCTGGGGGCGGCTGCCCCTGTTCGTGTGGTCGATCCTGATCTACGCCGTGCTCTTGATCGTCGCGCTCCCCGTCGTGGCGGCGGCGGTCACGATGCTGCTGACCGACCGCCACTTCGGTACCCACTTCTTCGACCCGGCCCAGCACGGCTCGCCGGTCCTGTGGCAGCACCTGTTCTGGTTCTTCGGCCATCCCGAGGTCTACATCATGATCCTGCCGGGGTTCGGGATGATCTCCGAGATCATTCCGGTGTTCTCCCGCAAGCCGATCTTCGGCTACAAGGCAATCGCCGCCTCGACCGTGGTGATCGCGTTCCTGGCCACGCTGGTTTGGGCCCACCACATGTTCGCCTCGCCCGTGCCGATCGTCGTGCTCGGGTTCTTCATGCTGAGCTCGTTCCTGATCGGCATCCCGACCGGAGTCAAGATCTTCAACTGGATCGCCACGCTGTGGCGAGGGTCGATCGTGATGACCACTTCGCTGTACTTCGCCGTGGGCTTCATCGCGATCTTCATCATCGGCGGCGTCACGGGGGTCTTCCTCGCGGTCTTCCCGGTCGACTGGCAGCTCAACGACACCTACTTCGTCGTCGCCCACTTCCACTACGTGCTGATGGGCGGCTCGGTGTTCACGATCTTCTCCGGGCTGTACTACTGGTTCCCGAAGATGACCGGGCGGATGCTGAACGAGTCGCTCGGCAAGTTCTCCTTCTGGGTGATGTTCATCGGTTTCAACGCCACCTTCTTCGTCCAGCACGCGCTCGGACTCTCGGGAATGCCGCGCCGGATCTACACCTACCAGCCAGGCCTCGGGTGGTCGACCTACAACCTGATCTCGACGATCGGCTCGTTCATCCTCGGCACCGGGGTCCTGCTGACGATCGCCAACGTCTTTCGCAGCCTCAGGCACGGTCAGATCGCCGGTCCGGACCCGTGGAAGGGCAACACGCTCGAGTGGTTCACCCCCTCGCCGCCCCCGGCCAACAATTTCGACACGATCCCGCGCGTGCGCTCCGTCGAGCCGATGCGCGACATCCGCCGCCAGGTCGAGCGCCAAACCGGTGTCACCCAGAAGACGGGCGGCAGCGAGCGCTTCGTCCGGGTGTGAGCCGGTGACCCTGTGAGCGCCTCCACCGCCAGCGCCGTCCGTCCGCCCGCGGCGGCGGCGGGCACCCGGCAGCTCGTAGCCGACTACTTCGAGCTGACCAAGCCCAAGGTTCAGACGCTGTTGCTGTTCACCACCGTGACCGCGATGGAGGTGGCCGGACACCCGTCGGCCGGGAAGATCGGCCTGACCTGTCTCGGGGGCTACCTCTCGGCCGGGGGCGCCGGTGCGGTCAACCATTACTACGACCGCGACATCGACGCCCAGATGGCTCGGACCGCCTCGCGCCCGGTCCCGTCCGGACGCGTTGCGCCGCGCGCGGCGCTGGTCTACGGAATCGTCCTGGCCGCGCTCTCGTTCGCTCTGCTGTCGCTCACGGTGAACGTACTGGCGGCTTCGCTGGCGCTCGGCGGTTTCGTGGGCTACGTCGGCGTCTACACGATGCTGCTCAAGCGGCGCACGCCGCAGAACATCGTGATCGGGGGCGCCGCCGGCGCGATGCCGCCGCTGGTCGGCTGGGCGGCCGCGCGGGGCTCGCTCTCGTGGACGGCGATCTACCTGTTCGCGATCGTCTTCTACTGGACGCCCCCGCACTTCTGGGC
>JALYXK010000152.1 GCA_030947145.1 Actinomycetota bacterium | reverse complement strand
AGCTGCTTCATCGTGTCCAGCGCGACCCCGATCACGATCAGGATCGACGTGCCGCCGAAGAAGAAGTTGGCACTGGTCTGGTTGATCAGGATCGTCGGCAGGGCGGCGACCGCGGCCAGGAAGAGTGCTCCTGGAAACGTCAGGCGAGCGAGGATGCGGTCGAGGAATTCGGCCGTGGGCCTACCTGGTCGTACCCCCGGGATGAAGCCGCCGTATTTCTTGAGGTTGTCCGCCTGATCCACCGGGTTGAACGTCACCGCGGTGTAGAAGTAGGTGAACAAGATGATCATCACGCTCTCGCCGACCACGTAATGCCAGCCCTGCGGGCTGAAGAAGCTCGCCAGGTCGGTCCCGAAGCCCTTGCGATTCTGGCCGACCAGCTGGCCGATCGTCGGCGGGATCGCCATCACGCTGGCGGCGAAGATCACCGGGATCACGCCGGCCATATTCACCCGCAACGGGAGGTAGGTCTGGCCACCCTGGGTCATTCGACGCCCGATCACCCGCTTGGCGTATTGGATCGGGATCCGCCGCTGCCCCTCCTGCACGAACACCACCGCGGCCACGATGCCGATGGCGATGAACGGCATGATCACCCGGAACACCTGGTCGGGGTTGGTCCACCACGAGTGGATGCCGCTGGGGATCCGCGCGACGATGCTGGCGAAGATCAACAGCGAGATCCCGTTGCCGATCCCACGCTGGGTGATCAGCTCGCCGATCCACATCAGCAGCACAGTGCCGGCGGTCAGCGAGATCACGATCAGGAAGACCTTGGCCAGGGTGAAGTTGCTGATCAGCGTCGTCCCGGACTGCTTTTCGAAGCTGCGGAACAGGAACACGTAGCCGATCGACTGGGCGAAAGCCAGCCCGACGGTCAGATACCGCGTGTACTGGGTGATCCGCGCCTGACCGACTTCACCCTCCTTCTGCAGCTTCTCCAGTGACGGAACGACCACCTGCAGCAGCTGCAGGATGATCGAGGCGGTGATGTAGGGCATGATCCCCAGCGCGAAGATGGCGATGCGCCCGAGCCCTCCGCCCGAAAACAGGTTCAGCAGACCGAGGATGCTGTTGCCGCCGAAGTTCGATTGGATCGCCTTGACGGCGGAGGAGTTGACCCCAGGGGCCGGGATGTGGGTGCCGAGCCGGTACAGACCCAGCGCCAGCGCCGTGAACAGGACCTTCTTGCGGATGTCTCCGACCCTGAACGCTCCGAGGATCGTGGAGATCATGGCGCTTCGCTCACGCTTCCGTGGACGCAGCCGGTACGGTGGACGGCGAATCGCTGGCGATCAGCTGGCAGGTACCGCCGGCCGCCTCGATCCGCTCGCGCGCCGTCTTGCTGAAGCCGTGGGCGTGGACGGTCAGCGCCTTGGTCAGGTCGCCGTTGGCCAGCACCTTGACGGGCACGCCCTTGCGCCGGGCCAGTCCGGCGCCGACGATCGCCGCAAGGGTGACCGCGGCGCCCGCCTCGAAGCGGGCCTCGAGGTCGGACAGGTTGACCGGCTGCGTGTGCGTGCGGAAAGGCTCGAACGGCATCGACTTCTTCATGTGCGGGCCGCGCAGCTTGCGCATCCGCATGTGAATCGGGTTCTGGCCCCCCTCGAAGCGGGCCCGGCTCTTGGAGCCCGAGCGTGAGCCGGCTCCCTTCTGGCCGCGGCCCGAGGTCTTGCCCGTGCCCGAGCCCTCGCCCCGGCCGATGCGCTTGCGTGTCTTGCGCGACCCGGGGGCCGGCTTGAGGTTGTGCAGCCCGATCCGCTCCGGAGCGGTCGGCTCCTCGGTAGCACTACTCATGAAGGCTTCTCGATCTCAACGAGATGGCGGACCCTGTAGATCATGCCCTGAAGCTGGGGTGAGTCGGAGTGCTCCACGGTCTGCCCGATCTTGCGCAGACCCAGGGAGCGCAGCGTGTCGAGCTGACGCTGGTTGGCGCCGTTACGCGACTTGCGCTGGGTGATCGTCACCGTGCTCACGCGGCGCCGCCCTCAGGCGCGGTGACCGGTTCCGTCTCGCCCGTGGCCACCGGGTCAGTGGGCACCACCGGTGCCTCGGGCTCGGCGGCCGGTGCCTCGGGCTCGGCGGCTGATGACTCGGGCCGGGCGCCGTTGGCGGTCAGCGAGGCCGACCCGTCGCTGCCCTCGGAGGTGAGCCCGAGCACCTGATTGACCGACAGCCCGCGGAGCTCGGCCACCTCCTCCGGGGTGCGCAGCGACTCGAGTCCGGCCATCGTCGCCTTGACGAGGTTGATCGGGTTCTGCGAGCCGAGGCTCTTGGAAAGGATGTCGTGGATCCCCGCGAGCTCGAGCACCGCGCGCACGCCGCCGCCGGCGATTACGCCGGTACCGGGGGACGCGGGCTTCAGGAAAACGCGTCCGGCGCCTAAGATGCCGGTCGTCTGATGGGTGATCGTCGAGCCGTGCTTGGGCACTCGATAGAGGTTCTTCTTGGCCCGCTCGACGCCCTTCTGGATCGCGACCGGGACCTCGTTGGCCTTGCCATAACCGATCCCCACGACCTCGCGCTCGTCGCCGACGACGACCAGCGCGGTGAAGGAGAAGCGCCGGCCGCCCTTGACGACCTTGGCTACGCGGTTGATCTCGACGAC
>JALYXK010000137.1 GCA_030947145.1 Actinomycetota bacterium | reverse complement strand
GCCTGGACGCCGAGGCCCCAGAGCTTGCGCACGTACTCCTCGGGCGAGTGCCGCGCGTCGTTGGTGAGAAAGGCCAGCGTCTTGCCGCTCGAGCGGATCGCGGCGATCGCCTCAGGCGCGCCGCGCGTGCACTCCTGGCCCACCCAGACGCAGCCGTCGAGATCGAGGATCACGTGGTCGTAGGCCTGAAGTAGGGGGGAGAGCCTCATGGGAACAGCGGATTATCGCGGCGCGTGTGATTTGCTTGCCTGCGATGAGGCGCACCATGATCTTGTTGGCCGGCGTGATCGGGCTGGCCGGCTGCGGCAGCTCGAGCGCGACCAGCCACACCTCCGCCGGCGCGAGCGCGACTTCGGCCGGACCGAGCACCTCCGCCGCGACGAGCGCCGGCGGATGCCGCCCGGTCCCCAGTCCCGCCCCCAAGCCCGCCGAAGAGCATCTGTCCGCACCGACGCTCCGGCTCGACCCCGCCAAGACCTACACGGTCACGGTGGCCACCAGCTGCGGGACCTTCGCCTTCAGCCTCGACGTCAGGGACTCGCCCAAGACCTCGGCCTCGGTCTACGCGCTGGTCGAGCGTGGCTTCTACGACGGGCTGAGCTTCCAGCGGGTCGCGGCGGGGTTCGTGATCCAAGGCGGGGACCCGGCCGGAGACGGCTCGGGCGGGCCGGGCTACACGGTGGTCGAGCCGCCATCCCGAAGCACCCAGTACGTGCGCGGAGATGTGGCCATGGCCAAGACCCAGGTCGAGCCCTCCGGCGCGTCCGGCAGCCAATTCTTCGTGGTCACAGCGGCCAACGTCACCCAGTCCGCCGGCCTCACGCCGGACTATGCCCTGGTCGGGAAGGTGGTCTCGGGTCAGAGCGTGGTCGACAAGATCGGCGCGCTGCCCACGAACCCTGCCGGCGACGGGGTACCCACGCCGCCGGTGGTGATGTCGCGCGTCACCGTGGCCCCGACGTAGGCCGCGCCTGGGGCTTAGAACAGGGCCCCCTGCCCGCTCTCCCGCGGCGCGGCCAGACACTCGGGACCGTCATAGCGAGCGTCGTTGACGGCCGGACCGACGGCCTGGAGGGCCGTCTGCGCCGGGTCGAGTCCGGCCAGGAGGTCGCCCAGGCTCGAGGCGGGATGGGCCGTGTCCAGCCACGCGTCCTCGGCGCCGCGGGGGAGGATCACCGGCATCCGATCGTGCAGCGAGGCGATCGCCGAGTTTGCCGCGGTCGTCAGTATCGTGCACGTGCGGAGCTTGCCGCCGGCGGCCGCCCCGGGAACCTCGGTGCGGGGGTGCCAAATCGACCACAGCCCGGCGAAGGCGAACGGCTGGCCGTCCTCGCGGGTGATCCAGAACGCCTGCTTGGGACCGCTGGGCGCCCGGCGCCACTCGTAGAAGCCGTCGGCGATGATCAGGCAGCGAAAGCGCTGCATTGCCGCGCGGAACGCCGGCTTCTCGGCGGCGGTCTCGACCCGCGCGTTGATCATCTTCAGGCCCATATCCGGCCCGTCGGCCCAGCTGGGCACCAGGCCCCAGCGCAGCGTCTCGCCACGCTGCGCGCCCTCACGGTCGGTAGTCACGGCCAGCACCTCGTCGCCGGGGGCGACGTTGTAGCGCCGGCGAATCTCCACCGACTCCGAGATCTGAAAGCGCGCCCGCAGGTCCGCCGGAGCGGGCGTGGCCAGGGTATAGCGACCGCACACGGGCGTTACCGCGGAGTCAGCGCGAGCGCGCGGCGATCTGCTCGGCGCGCTCGGATTGAGCGCGTCGCTGCCGTCGCCGGCCGTAGAACGCGAGTACACCCAGCGCGATCAGCACCAGCAGGAAGCCGTAGAAGATGCCGAGATCGAGTGACAGGCCGCCCAACGGGAGCGCGACGAGGTTCACGATCCCGAAGCCGAGCAGCAGGATCGCCAGGATCACCGCGATCACCAGCACGATCCCGCGGACCCGAGCCAGCGCTCCCGCGCTCTTCGGCGGTGCCACCAGACCCATCAGCTTCAGTCCGCGCAGCTGTCGGCTGGACGGCGCCTCGACGCCGAGCCGTTCGGCGGCGCGCTTGAGATCGTCGGCTCGGCGCTCTGCCAGCGCGAGCGATGCGTCGGCCATCCGCCGCAGTTGGAGGCGCTCCTGCGGGCGCGCGGCGGCGAGTGCGCGCTGGAAATGGGCCCGCGCGGCCTTCGCGTCATAGCGTTCGGCGGCGCGCGCGCCCAGGATCGCCTGGGCCGCCGCCTTGAACTTGGTCTCGGACTCGAGTTCCTCGTCCGAGCGTCCCTCCATTTGCTGCATGGCGGCGAGCTGGCTGCGCTGCTCGATCCGCACGGGACGCTGCTGTTTGGCCATGTCCCGAAGTCTAGTAGGGGTCAGCGGCTCGGCGACGGTAGCCGGTGCCGTGGGTTCGCCCGCGCTCAGCGCTGGTGCGGCCTGATCACGTAGATCCGCTGCTTGACCAAGAGCCGGCCCGAGTCGGCCGAGCTCGCCGGCGGCCGGCGATACACGTCGACGTGGTCACCGTTGATCGCTCCTCCGGTGTCCTGCGCGACGAACCAACCGCCGTAGCCGTCGTCGCGGTAGGCCGGGATGTAGACCCGGCTGCCGAGCGGGACCACGCGGGGGTCGACGGCGACCGACTGCAGGAACCTCAGCGGCAGGGAGGCGCCCGGAGCGAAGCTGACGGCGGGGAGCGGCACGTAGCTGCGCCCGGCGCCGGCCGACCAGCCGCCGGCCTGCAGGGGGTAGGTCACTGCACCGTGGCGGCCCAGCCAGTAGCCGCCGGCGCGCCAGAAGGGGGAACCCGCCGACCATCCGTCCGAAGGGGAGGTCGACTGGCCGGCGACGGTCACCCAGCCGCCGTTTCCGAGCGCATTGATGTGGTACATGCGCCCGTCGAGACCGACGCCCTCGCCCTGCATCGAGACGCCGGTGGCGGAGTAGAGCCAGTCGATCCGATGGTCGCCGCTGAGCCCGGGGGCGCTGACCAGCTTCCCGGTGAACCACGCCTCGGGAGCCGGCCAGTACTCGGTGATGGTGGTGGCGCCGAGCCACCGGCCGCGCGAGTGCTTGCTCGGCGCCGGCGGAAGCTTCGCGGGGTGCGTGGTGACGGGGGCCAGCCCGCCGATCGCCGCGCCGCCGCTC
>JALYXK010000121.1 GCA_030947145.1 Actinomycetota bacterium | reverse complement strand
CTCGTCCGCCCGGCCCAGGAGACGCCATGCCCCAACAGCACCTCGATCGGCTTACCTCGGTCGATGCCGCGTTCCTGCATTCCGAGGGCGACGCGTCGCACATGCACATCGGCGCCGTGCTCGTGTTCGAGGGACCGCCGCCGGTGTTTGCCGAGTACCTGGAACACGTGCGCGGGCGGCTGCATCTCGTCCCCCGGTACCGACACAAGCTGGCCACGCCTCCGCTCCAGACGGGACGGCCGTTGTGGGTCGATGACCCACGCTTCAACCTCGAATACCACGTCCGACACGCGGCGCTGCCCGCGCCGGGAACCGAGGACCAGCTGCTCCAGCTGGCGGCCCGGATCGCCTCCCAGCAGCTCGATCGCTCCAAACCGCTGTGGGAGAGCTGGCTGGTCGAGGGGCTGGCGCCGGCCCGCGAGGGTGATGAGGAACGCTTCGCGCTGATCTTCAAGACGCATCACTCACTTGTCGACGGCGTCTCCGGCGTCGACCTGGCCACCGTCCTGCTGGACCTGAGCCGGGAGCCGCCGCCCCCGGCCACGGACCTCGCGCCCTGGCGGCCGAGGCCAGAGCCCTCCCCGGTGGATCTGGTCTTGGGCGGACTCCGCGGCGCAGTCGCCACGACGGCCGAGATCGTGGCCCGGGCCGTGTCCGCGGCCACTCGCCCGGCCACCTCACTCGGGCTCCTGCGGGACGCCGCCGAAGGACTCGGTGAGATCGTCTGGGCCGGACTCAACCCGGCTCCGGAGACGCCGCTGAACGTGGAGATTGGTCCCCACCGGAGATTTTCGATCGTGCGCCAGCAGCTCGAGGACTACAAGGAGATCAAGAACGCCTTCGGCGGCACGGTCAACGACGTGGTGTTGACGGTGGTCTCGGGCGCACTGGCCGATTGGCTGCGGTCTCGCGGGATCCGCACCGATGGACTCGAGATGCGCGCCCTGGTTCCCGTTTCGGTTCGGACCAAGGACCAGCGTCACCAGCTCGGGAACCGGCTGACCGTGATGCGCGGCCCGCTTCCGGTGTACATCCGCGACGCGGTGACGCGCCTGGGAGTTGTTCGCCAGGAGATGGACGGCCTGAAGGAGTCCAAGCAGGCGGTCGGGGCGGCGACGCTGACCGCGGTCAACAACCTCGCGCCCCCGACCATCCTCGCGCAGGCTTCTCGCCTGAACTTCTCCACGCGGCTGTTCAATCTGATCGTGACCAACATTCCCGGGCCGCAGTTCCCGCTCTACGTGCTCGGCCGCGAGCTCAAGGATCTGCTTCCGGTGGCGTTTCTGCCCAAGCACCACGCGCTGGCGATCGGAATCATGTCCTACGACGGCGGTATCGACTATGGCCTGCTCGGTGACTTCGACGCGCTGCCCGACATCGACCTGATCGCCGCCGGCATCGAGGACGCCCTGCAGGAGCTACTGCGCCAAGCCAGGGGGGAGCAGTCGGGATCCCGGCCACCGCCCCGGCCCAGCCAGTCGCACCCGAACGGGGGACCCTCGCCGATCGTGCCCTCGACCCGCCAGCGGGCCAAGCGCGGTCCCGCGGCCGACATGCGCGCCAAGCGCTCGCGCGGCGCCCGGCAGCCGCGCAAGCGCTCGCAGGACTAGCAGGGACGGTCGGCGGTCGGCCCGGTGTATGTTTCGCCGACATGAGCGATGGCCTGATCGGACCCGACGAGACCGCGTACCGGCTGGAGCTGACCGCGGCCCAACTCAAGATCGTCCACACCGCGCTGAAGTCGCTGCACGACGATCTCGGTCACAAGGAGCACGACGTCAAGCAGGTAGTCGCGTCGGTCCTGGCCAAGCTGCCCGGGGAGCACGAGATCCGAGCTATCGACCTTGACCGTGAGCTGCGGGGCAGCCGCGGCGCCTGACCGCACCGATACCGCGTCGGGCTAGCCGGTCGCGCAAATCACCAACTTCTCCGCTGCCGCTCAGTTATCACTAATGGCGGGGGACCTAGGCGTCACCTGGTCCCCACCCTTCCGCCCACGTCTCGGCTGGTGGAGCCGTCCCCCCCTGAGCGGCCCGCTGGCGGGCGGACTGTAGTTGGGCGGGCCCGAAGGATCGGGCTCGCCCAACGCTTTTCCGAAACTCAGGTGAAGGGTGCGAGCGCGAGTGTCCTGAGTCGGAAATTCGCGAGCCGTCCCGCGAATTTTTGAATCAGGGCGCTAGAAGCCGAGCGCGAACTTGGCGTCTTCGCTC
>JALYXK010000099.1 GCA_030947145.1 Actinomycetota bacterium | reverse complement strand
GTCCAGCACGGCGCCGGCCAACCGGCCGTCGGTGAACACGACGGCGGCGGGTCCGTCCCACGGCTCCATCAGACACGAGTGGAAGTCGTAGAAGCCCTTGACGTCCGGATCGAGGTCCTTGCGCGTCCTGTAAGCCTCGGGAATCATCATCATCACGGCGTGGGGGATCGAGCGGCCGGCCAGCACGAGCAGCTCGAGCACGTTGTCGAAGGTCGCCGAGTCCGAGCCACTGCCCTGGACCACCGGGATCACCTTCTCGAGGTCATCCCCGAACAACTCGGAGGCCAGCTGCGACTCGCGGGCCCGCATCCAGTTGACGTTGCCGCGGACGGTGTTGACCTCGCCGTTGTGGGCGATCATCCGGTAGGGGTGAGCCAGCTCCCAGCTGGGGAAGGTGTTGGTGGAGAACCGCGAGTGCACCAGGGCCAGGCGCGAGGCGACGCGCGGGTCGCGCAGGTCGGTGAAGTACCGCGGCAGCTGGGGTGCGGTCAGCATTCCCTTGTAGACCATGGTGCGCGAGGAGAAGCTCGGCAGCGCCAGCTCGCGCTGGCCCTTGCGCTCGACCACCCGGCGGATCACGTAGAGCTTGCGCTCGAACGCGTCCTGATCCTCGATCTCGTCGGAGGCCTCGATCAGGACCTGACGGATGAACGGGGCCGACAGCCGCGCCGTGTCGCCGACGTAGCGCTCGTCAACGGGCACGTCGCGCCACCAGATCGCGCGCTGGCCCTCGGCCTCGATCGTCTCCTCGATCATCTGCTCGAGCGCCGCTCGCCGCTCGGGGTCGGTGGGCAGGTAGCACACGCCGACGCCGTAGCGGCCGGGCGGCGGCAGGTCGACGCCGGCTACCGCGGCCCGCAGGAAGCCGTCGGGGATCTGGAGCAGGATTCCGGCCCCGTCCCCGGTATTGGGGTCAGCGCCCTCGGCCCCGCGATGCTCGAGGTTTTCCAGCGCATCGAGGGCCTTCTCGACGACGGCATGGGTGGCCTCACCCCACAGCTTGGCCACGAGCGCGAGCCCGCAGGCATCGTGTTCGTTCACGGGGTCGTAGAGGCCAGTGGCCCCCGGTGGAGCTAAACGCTTGTGCATGGGAAAGAGTGCCCGTGGGCGGGACTACGGACGCGGCGGCCTCGCGGGAAATGCTACCAGCGGGAGGGAAATCCCTATTTGGACTTCGCGGGCTGCTTGGCCCGCTTCGGCTTGGGCTTGGCCTTTGCGCTCGAATTGCCTGTGGTCTTGGCCGCGGCGCGCTTACGGGCGGGGGGCTTGGCGGGCGCCGGCTCGTCGCTGGAGTCGGACTTGACCGCGGCCAGGCTCGCCTCCAGGGCGGCCATCAGGTCGGGCGCGGCGGCGGGCTCCTCGGCCTCGGGCTGCACGGCGATCTCCTCGCCGGCGGCCTTGCGCTCGATCAGCTCGAGCACGCGTTCGCGATATTCGTCCTTGTACTTGGTCGGGTCGAAGTCGGCCGAGAGCGAGTTGATCAGCTGCTGGGCCATGGCCAGCTCGCGGTCGGTGGCCTCGGCGTCCGCGATCGCGTCGAGCTCATCGAGCCGCTCCGAGCCGAGCACCTCGTCGCCGAACAGCATCGTGGTCAGCGTCAGCACGTCGCTGGTTGGCCGTAACGCGCACAGCTGCTGCTTGGAGCGGAGCACCACGCGGCCGATCCCCACCTTGCCGGCCTCGCGCATGGCGTCGAGCAGCAGCCGGTAGGCCTTGACACCGCCGGCCGTCGGGGCCAGGTAGTAGTTGTGGTCGTAGAAGATCGGATCGATGTCGGCCAGGTCGACGAATTCCTCGATGTCGACCGTCTTGGTGGCCTTGGGGTCGAGCGCGTCCAGCTCCTCCGAGGAAATGAGCACGTAGCGCTCGGGCGTGATCTCGTAGCCCTTGACGATGTCCTCGAACGCGACCTCATCGCCCGTCGACGGATCGACCCGCTTCTGCTTGATCCGTGCGCCGGTCTTGGCCGAGAGCTGATGGAAGCGGACGGTCTTGGGAGAGGTGGCGCTGTAGAGCTTGACGGGCACGTTGACGAGCCCGAAGCTGATGGCGCCTGACCAGATTGCGCGAGCCATATTCGGTTTGTATAGCGCAACGCCCCCGCCTTCAAGCCGCGAGAGCGCTCTTGCTCCGCCGCGGCTAGCGTCAGAAGATTCGCGCCATCGAATCTTCCAAGGTAATTCGCGCCAGCGAATTACCCATTTACGGCTGACATGTCCGGATAGCGCTGGCCGGCGGCGGCGCCGACCGGTGCCGCCTCGTCGAGTCGCCGGCGGTCCTCTTGGCTCAGCGACAGCTCCGTCGCGGCGACGTTCTCCTCGAGATAGGTCCGGCGCTTGGTGCCGGGAATCGGCACGACGTCCTCGCCGGCGCCGAGTATCCAGGCCAGCGCGAGCTGGCCGGGAGTGCAGTCGTGCTCGACGGCAATCTCGCGGACCCGCTCGACGAGCTCGAGGTTGCGCTGGAAGTTCGCGCCCTGGAAGCGGGGGTTCTGGCGCCGGAAGTCGCCTTCGGCGAGATCGTCGGGCGTCTTGATCTGACCGGTGAGGAAGCCACGGCCGAGCGGGCTGTAGGCGACCAGGCCGATTCCCAGCTCGCGGATCGTGGGCAGGATCTCGTCCTCGACGTCCCGGCTCCACAGCGAAAACTCGGTCTGCAGGGCGGAGATCGGGTGAACCGCGTGGGCGCGGCGGATCGTCTCCGGCGCGGCCTCGGACAGACCGAGGTATCTGACCTTGCCGGCGTCGACCAGCTCGGCCATCGCCCCGACCGTCTCCTCGATCGGGACGTCGGGGTCGACCCGGTGCTGGTAGTAGAGGTCGATGTGGTCGACCTCCAGTCGGCGTAACGACGCGTCGCAGGCCGCGGCCACGTACTCGGGCCGTCCGTTGACGCCGCGCACGCTCGGGTCCTCCGGGTCGCGCGCGATCCCGAACTTGGTGGCGAGCACGACCTGGTCTCGTCGATCGGCGATCGCGCGGCCGACCAGCTGCTCGTTCTTGTGCGGCCCGTACATGTCGGCGGTGTCGAGCAGGGTGATCTCCAGCTCGAGGGCCCGGTGGATCGTGGCCGTCGACTCACCCTCGTCGCCCTCGCCGTAGAACTCCGACATGCCCATGCAGCCCAGGCCTTCGGCCGAGACCTCCAGGCCTTGCCGGCCAAGTTTGCGTGTCTCCATGCGGCAAGCCTAGCCCAGCTTTGAACGGGCAGCGCCGGAGCGCCAACATCTCACGAAATGACCCACTCTCGCGTTTGCCCTGAGGTGAGCCTTCCCCCGTTCCAGCAACTCATCGATGGGCACGGGCGCGACGTGCACCGATTCCTGGTGGCCACCGTCGGCCCAGTCGACGCGGATGACTGCTACCAGGAGACGTGGGTGTCCGCGCTTCGCGCCTACCCGCGGTTACACGACTCGGCGAACCTGCGCGGCTGGATCTTCACCGTCGCCCACCGCAAGGCGATCGATCGCATCCGCTCGCGGCGCCGGGAGGCGGTAGCCGTCGGCGACGTGCCCGAGCGCGGTGGGCCACCGACCGTGGACCGCGAGGAGGAACTATGGGCGCGCGTACGAGAGCTGCCGAACAAGCAGCGCACGGCGATCGGCCTGCGCTTCATCACCGACTTCGCCTACGCGGAGATCTCTGCCGCGATGGGAACCAGCGAGGAGGCCGCCCGGCGAAACGTCCACGAGGGCCTAAAGCGACTGCGAATGGAGTACGAGCCATCATGACCGAGACCGACAAGCTGGCTACCGCGCTACGCGGCGGCGTCCCAGAGCTTTCGGCGCCTGAGCTCGATCTCGAGGCCGTCACCGCCGCGGGCCTGCTCGACGTGGCCTATGCCACCTTCGACTCGCCGGTCGGGAGGTTGCTCGTGGCCGCCAGTCCCCGCGGACTCGTGCGGATCGCCTATCTCGACACGGCCGAGGACGAGGATCTCGCGCTGGGCGAGTTAGCCGCGCGCGTGTCGCCTCGCGTGCTTGCCGCTCCCCGGCGGGTCGATGGTCCCCGCCGGGAGCTCGACGAGTACTTCGCCGGCCGACGAAACCGTTTCGAGACCGTGCTCGATTGGCAGCTGACCCGCGGCTTCGGCCGCCGGGTCCTGCAGGCCACGGCGCAGATTCCGTTCGGGTCGGTCTCCAGCTACAAGGAGGTCGCCGCCCGAGCCGGCACGCCCAGGGGCTCGCGCGCGGCTGGCAACGCGCTGGGGGCGAACCCGCTGCCGATCGTGGTGCCCTGCCACCGGGTGCTCCACACCGGTGGCGGGCTCGGCGGCTACACCGGCGGAGTGGAGCGCAAGCGCGCGCTGCTCACGGTCGAGGGAGTGCTCGGCTGACGTCGGCCAGGAGCTCGCGGGCCTCTGGGCTGGTCTCCAGCGCCCGCAGCAGCAGCACGTTGACCGCGCCCAGCAGCCGTGGCGAAACACTGGCCGGATCGGCGAGCTTGACCATGCCCAGACCCGTTCCCAGCGCGAGCATCACCGTCGCCACCTGCTCGAGCATCGCTTCCCCCGCGTCATCGCCGAGCTCCTCGGTTCGCTGCGCGCCGAAGCTCCGGAACGTCGCCCGCCAGGCTTCCATCCCCTCCGCCACGATCTCGCGGAGCTCCTCGTCGCGCTGTCCGTGGACCCAGGCCTCGACGAACAGGCGAAACGCGTTCGGGTCCTCCTCGAGCTCCCGCATCCACCGGTCGGCGCCGGCCCGCGGCCGCTCCGCGGTCTCGGTCGCCGGATCGAATAGCTCGATCTGCTCGGCAATCTGCGCGTTGAGGTGCTCGCCGAGCAGCGCCGAGAGGAGCTTCTCCTTGCTGCCGAAATGGTCATACACCGCCCCCTTGGTGAAGCCGGCCTCCTCGGCGACCTCGTCGAGGGTGGCGCTGTCGAAGCCCCGCCGAGCGTAAACCCGCGCCGCCGCGTCGAGCAGCTGGACGCGGGTGCGGGCCCGGCGCTCGCTGCGATCGAATTCTCCGCGCGGCATCAGTGACGCACCTCACACAATACGCGTTCTGTCGAGTACATATACTCATCGGTAGGTTACCACCGCAGCCGAGGAGAGCCGAAGTGAGCAAGCGCGGACTGAACGCCCAGCTACCGCCCGGCCCGAAGGCCCCGGTCGCCCTCCAGATCCTCGCCACCTGGAAGCGTCCGGCGGCGTCTCTGCACCGCCTGCGCGCCCGCTACGGCAAGCGCATCACCGTGCGGCTGCCGTTCCAGCCGCCGTTCGTGCTCCTGTCGGACCCGGACGACATCAAGCAGCTGTTCACCGCCCCGCCCGACGCGATCCACCCCGGCGAGGGCGCGCGCATCCTCGAGCCGATGGTCGGCGCCAAATCGGTGATCCTGCTGGACGAGGCCGCGCACATGGAGCAGCGCAGGCTGCTGCTGCCCGCCTTCCACGGTGAGAAGATGCAGAAGCTGACTGGCCTGATGACCGAGCTGGCCGAGCGCGAGGTCGACTCCTGGCCCGTCGGGCAGCCGGTGGCGCTGCATCCGCATCTGCAGAAGCTGACCCTGGAGATCGTCCTGCGCGCCGTGTTCGGCCTCGAGCAGGGCGAGCGGCTCGATGTCCTGCGCTCCGCGTTGACTGAGGTGCTCGAGTTCACCGAGAGCCCGCTGTCGGTGCTGCCCTGGACGCAGCGCCTGGCCCGGTGGGTACCCGCGCTGAAGCACTTCCAGCGGGTGATGGCGCGCACCGATGCGCTGATCTTCGAGCAGATCGATGAGCGCCGCGCGGCCGGCGAGACGGGCGGCGAGGACATCCTGGGGATGCTGCTCGACGCCCGCCACGAAGATGATTCCCCGATGTCGCCCCAGGAGCTCCGCGACGAGCTGATGACGGCCTTGGTGGCCGGCCACGAGACGACCGCCTCGCAGCTGGCCTGGGCGTTCGAGCGGCTGGCCCGCGAGCCCCAGGTGACCGAGCGCCTGTCCCAGGAGATCGAGGCCGGCGAGGGCGACGCGTACCTCACCGCCACGATCCACGAGATCCTGCGGCTGCGGCCGGTTCTCCCGAACGCCGAGCCCCGGCTGACCAAGCAGCCGGTCGAGATCGGCGGGTTCCGCTACCCGGCCGGCGTCGCGCTGCTGGCCAGCGCCTTGCTCGTCCACCACGACCCCGAGATCTACCCCGAGCCCTTCGCCTTCCGGCCCGAGCGCTTCCTGGGCAAGTCGCCGGGAACCTACACGTGGATCCCGTTCGGAGGCGGTCGCCGGCGTTGCCTGGGGGCCAGCTTCGCCATGCAGGAGATGAAGATCGTGATCGGGCCGCCCTGAACCGCTATCAGCTCTCACCCGCCGGTCCCCGCGAGCAGACGGCCCGGCGGAGCATCACCTTCAGCCCCAGCGGCGGGGCCAGCGTGATCCTCCGCGAGCGGCGCCCCGCCAGGACGCTCGAGACGCCGGGCGCCCTGGCCACGGCTTGAAAGCACACCGGTCGGGTATCTGACCGGCGTGGACCTCCTCGCGCCGGTCAAGCGGTTCGACAGCTATCAGCAGAAGCACAAGCCGCTGGCGATTCCGGTCGCCGTGATCAAGAAGTTCGGCGACGATCAGGCCGGGGGCCTGGCTGCCCTGGTGGCCTACTACGCGTTCTTCTCGCTGTTCCCACTGCTGCTGGTGTTCGTGACGATCCTGGCCTACGTGCTTCAAAGCGATCCCCACGCCCAGCAGTCAATCAACAGCTCGGTGCTGGCCCAGTTTCCCATCATCGGCAAGGACCTCGGCAAGAACATCCACAGCCTCCACGGCCACGCGATCGCGCTGGTCATCGGTCTCCTCACTTCGTTGCTGGCGGGTCTCGGGGTGACGCAGGCGGCGCAGAACGCGTTCGACCGCGTCTGGGCCGTCCCGTTCAAGGACCGCCCCGACTTCCTGCACTCGCGGCTGCGTGGGCTCGGATTGCTGGCCTCGCTGGGGTTGATGTTCATCGTGGCGACGCTGGCGTCGGGGCTGGTGACCGGCGGTCTCGGTGGACCGCTGGCGAAGGTGGCCGGGATTCTGATCTCGCTGCTGCTGAACTTCGCCCTGTTCCTCGTCGCGTTCCGCTTCATGACCGCGAAGTCGATCGCCACCCGCTGCCTATGGATCGGCGTGATCGTGGCCGGCGTGTTCTGGGAGATCCTGCAGGTGGTCGGCGGGATCTACATCGGCCACGTGTTCAAGCACTCGACCGACACCTACGGTTTCTTCGGCCTGGTGATCGCGCTCTTGGTGTGGCTGCACCTCGGCGCCCAGCTGACGCTCTACTCGGCCGAGATCAACGTCGTGCTGGCGCGGAAACTGTGGCCGAGGAGCCTGTTCGGGCCGCCGGCCGCCCCCGCAGACGAGCGGACGTTGACCGCGCTGGCCAAGGTCGAGGAGCGCAGCGACCAGCAGACGGTCGAGGTCAGCTTCGACGACGGCCCCGACCGGGAGCAAGGTGACGGTTAGAACAGGGTGTCGGCCGATTCCCGGCGGGTCATGGCCAGCGGCCACGAGCAGAGGCCGCCCTCCGCCGGGCAGCCGGCGCATAGCGCACGCCGCGGCTCCTCGGCCACGCGGAATTCCCGGCGGATGACCCCGCCGGCCAAGTCCGAGAGCTCGCGCTCCAGACGGGCGGCGTCGTCCTGGGAGAAGGTCTGGTGCACCGGATCTTCGGGGCGCTCGAGGAAGACATGGACGACCTCGACCTCAACCGCCCCGGCGCGCAGGGCGGCCAGGGCGTAGATCAGCCGCTGGGTCGCGTACGCGCCCTGCACCAGCGCCCGCGGATCGG